>NZ_JMQK01000018.1:0-92376 GCF_000705355.1 Pseudorhizobium marinum | reverse complement strand
AATGGGGTCAATTTTGCACGCCGAAACACAGTCTTCAGCATGATTCCGATTGGAAACCAACCACGGGACCCGCCAGAGGGGGTTGTCATCTCGCCAGAGGCACCACCTACCAACGTCACCCCGCCAGAGGACGTGGAATAAGCGGGTGGCTAGTCAAGTTAATCATGGCCGCTCTGGCTATGCCGTCCGCCTGTAATGGACCGGCGGCAAATGCACCCCAACAGCAGGAGCGAGCAGCACCATCGCCGCGAAGGTCAGGTAGATCCGCCGCAAGTTCTGGCCTTGTATGCGGTTTATCATCACCATTCCTCCGATTACAGCTTGCGTCTCAGACCGAGATACCGCGATTTCAAGGAACCGCTACTCCGCCCAAACGCTTACCAGCTGGCGCTGTCTCACTGCATGCCTTTGGCGCACGCGTGGGCGAACATATTGAGCCGAGCGTTTCTAGGACTGGCATGTTGACCCGAGGTACATCATGAAGACACTTCTCATATCGACCTTGCTTTTGCTGGCCACCGCCTCTGCCGGCTCGGCCGAGCCTCCGATAACCGAAGAAGCCACTATTGAGCTGATCGGTCAAAAGCTTGCTGAACTGAGCGAGACGAATGAGATGATGGCTTCCGCTCTTGGGACCTCTAACGTGGCGGATCTTACGAAGAAGGCAATCACGACGGTTAAGGAGCTCAAAGAGACACTATCAGCGAACCCCTTCATCCGGGTCGGTGGCTTCACGGTAGGTATCCCCGGCGGCGCATCCGTTGACTTCGAGTTCGTTGACGGAAAATAATCCCTGCCGCTAAACTCTGGCTTGCTTCAGCTTCTGCCCTTTGCAAGAACTTGCGCTTAACGGTTCAGGAGTCTTCCGATGTGGATTATCGTGATGCAGGCGTTGCTAACGCCAATCATCGCGGCTGCAGTTGCATGGATTGCATGGCAGCAATGGCAGACAGCTCGCCACAAGGTCATGTTGGACCTGTTTGATAGACGCTTTGCCGTTTTCATGGACGCACGCGAGATCGTTAGCCATGGCGGGCAGCGGGATCGCCTCAAAGATCCTGGCCTTCCAAACGACATTGTCGCTCGCGGCCGGTTCCTGTTTGGTTCGGAGATACTGGACCAACTCGAAGAGCTACATCGCCTCTGCACCCTCGTCGAAACCGGGGATAAAGAAGCTTTCGGCAGATTGGATCCTTGGTTCAAAGGATTTATCCAGAGCCTGAAGCCATACATGAACTTCGGCGGAATGAAGTCCTGAACTAAGGCAGCCGCCACCAGGTTGGCAACCGATGGGTGGAGCTGTTGGCGCCGCTGAGGTGACCACAGCTGCGAAGGAACGGGGAAAGAAGCTCCTTTGAATGTATTGCCGCCTTCACTCTGTAGAGCATTGTAGTTGCAATACGCCTCTGCGTGGCTCAGACGGCGTGTGCCCAACCTTTTCATTTGCCCAACTGAACCCCATGTCAGAAGCTTCGCATATCTCAGGATTGGCCCCCGAACCAATGACCAAGACAGTCACCGACACTTTGACAGGCATGTACTTCACCCTCGACGATCCCGACGGGAGCTACGCGAGCGGGCAGATCATTCGCCTTGCGGCTGAAGGCGTCTATCTCGTACGGTTCGATGGAAACGAGGTGCCTTTGCCTCTTGAGCTGGTGTCGCTCGGTGAAATGCTGGGAACGACAGAGGAAGAGTACAAACTCTGGCGGTTCTTCGACACGATCGAAGAGAGAGATAAGTGGATCGAGTGGATCGATACACCGTCAACACCCCGTGTCATTTCGCTTGTACGACCCAGTAAGTAGTCTGCCGTGTCCAACTGCTCCGAGGTTCACAAACGACCTGCCCCGCAACTGCTGAAATAGCTCACCATGGGGAACTTCAGTGCCGCGCGCTCGTTTGAGGAGAACTCAAAATCGAGAGGCGGAGGATTTAGTCATGAACCGTAACGTAATCATCGGAATTGTTGTCGTTGTGGTGCTGATCATCGGGGTAATAATGTTCATGCCCGGTTCGAACGAACCTGCTGGCGATGCGTCGGCCCCAGCCACTCCGCCAGCGCCAACTGAAACGACACCACCCGCGACACCGGCACCAGCAAATTAAGAAGACAAAGCAAAAGATACGCTCGCCCGATCTTTTGAGCGAGCTGTCCGTGCTTCCAATCCCTCTATGGCCAAATTGGCGACACTGCCCGCTACCCGGGATGCTCATCAGTTTCTGAAAAGAAGACGCAGTAACGGCCTGCACTGAAAGCATCTGTTTCAGCAAGCCCGGGCCGTCGAGTATTCCCTTTGCTCATTGCAAGGTCCGACTGCACACCCAAATCACGCAGCTGAATATAAGGCCATGGAGCTTGCTCGGCAAGCCTCTATTTCCTTGTCCATAGCTTTCAACTCATTGAGAATGATGAGCACCTGCTGACGGCTTGCGGGCGCCAAGCTCTCGATCGCTGTCTCGGCCATGATCCGAAGGGGGACGTTCTTCCGACGGCCCTTTGGGAATACCAGACCGAGCCGCTTGTTGAGGACGTTGCGGCGAAAGCCTTGAGCAGTAACGAGCCGTTGCTCCCGCTCGCGCTCCCATGTCTGCTGTGCCTGGAAGTCCGCAAACATCAGCGATCCGATGTCTGTATCGCGGAAGGCGATCGGTCCGCGATCTGGCGACGGGCGCATGAAGCACATCACCCCTTCAACGCCCCTCACCTTCTCGAAGTCCCGCTGCGGGATGTTAACGAAGGCGTACCCGACTAGGAGCGGGAAACGCTTCTCGCTCATCCTGTTCGTCCGCTGGTGCTGTGTGATCGTCCAGAAGGAAGGCATGTAGACGTCAATGCCCTCGTTGCGGAGGTTGCGCTCGAGGACGCTTTCGCCCTTCCTCCGTTCGCGGGACGCCTTCTGCTCCTCAGTCTCATCGTTTGCAGGCTCGATGGCCCTCGCCATCCGCTGTGCGCCCGGCACAGCTCGAACCGCATACCAATTAGTGTCCGCCATCATCATTCCCTCGTATGTCGAGCGGCCGCTCGGTTACCTGTTCTGTCCCATGATCGCCTGAGCGGCTGCCGCGGCCTTTCGCTCGTCGCACCTGCCCATCTGGAGGCGCCGGGTTTTGTCGCACCAGTCGCACATTGGCTCGGCGTCGTGTGGAGCATCGCCGGCAGCTGAACCCTTGATGAACTTCGCCTTACGGGTCTCGTAGGCCCCGCAGACGCACCGGACGACCCAGTTCTGACCGTTGGTGGAGATCACTTCAGCCGCGATGCCCATCACCGTCAGCCTGCCGATCCTGATCCCCTTCAGGTCGACGAAGCTGGGCTGGCCGAGCTCGTGCTTGTTCGGCGGGCGGACGGCGATCGGGTCTCCGGAGTGAACCTTCCCGCCGAGCGCCGGCTCCCAGTGGAAGTGCTCTCCCCTCGCTGCCACGCGGCCGGCAACCTTGTCGCCAGGGAGGAGCGGCGCGACGGCATCCATGTCCACGCGAGCAAAACGCGTCATGCCTCACCTCGCATGTGTTTGATCTTCCGAATCGAGTGCAGGACCGTGGTGTGGTCACGTCCTCCAAACCAGCGACCGATCACGGGCAGAGATAAAGTCGGACGCTCTTTCCGGACGGCGTACATCGCGGTCTGACGGGCAAGGCAGAGGCCGCCAGACCGCCTGGAGCTCTTGAGGTCCGCGACGGTGAAGTCCGGAAAGTCCTGCAGCACCTCATCCACAATCTGCCTGATTGAGCGCTGCCGTGTTGCCAGAAGCTGAACCTCGCTTTCCGCCTGCATCGTCCTCATGTGGAGGGCGAACCGATAGGCGACGACGTGCTCGTCGACTACCGTCGGCGCCAACTCCCAGCCAGGACGTGTCCGACCGATGAACCGTGGCCGGGGCACCGGGGCGCTGATCGGAATGGGTTTGGCGGCCGGCTTCACTCTCGGATTGAAGCAGCTCTCGCGAACTGCCGCGGCGTTCGCGAATATGTCTGCCGCTGATGTGAACTCTCGTGCTGTGATCATCTGAAGCTCCTCTCGGATCTGGCCTGCTCGGCGGCGATGTACTGTTCCCGGGTTTGAGGTTTCTGCAGGTGGGCAAAGCCGACTGCTGCCTTAGGAGGAGGTTTGTCTGGAGGTTTCGCCGGCACGTCCTTCCAGCGGTCCTCGGATAGCCACTTGACCGGGTTGCACCACTGGCGATCGTCGGTCTTGGCCGCATAGGCTCGGGCACCAGCGACGATCTCGTCGAGGCTGGCGCGTTTGAGGGCTTTGGAGAAGGCTGATCGAGCCGCAGGCTCTCCGACCTTGTTGGGGTAGGCTGCCCAAAATCGATCGAACCCTGAAGAAGGCTCGGGCGCGCGCGCGTCTTCCGAAGGAAGTCTGGTTATGGTATCTGGAAGATGCTGTGGCGCAGGCATGGCATTTGCCACGCGCGCTTCTTTATCTTTCAATGCCTTAGCTCTTCCACCCTCTGCCCCTGCGGCGCTCCTCGATTGAGATTTACTCTCGCTTTTCTGCAGCTCTTTCGTCAGGCGGTTGTGGCGAATGCTGTCGTCGTCGGTCTCGAAGAACGGCATGAGATCGTCCGAGATCGCCTTCCACTTCTTGAGCGACATGCGGGTAACCCGGGCGAGCTTCGTCTCATCGGCCGGGAGTTTTCCGCCCGCATTCCACATCGCCATCAGCAGCAGCATGTAAGCGCCGATCTGCTCGGTGGAGAGGTGCAGCGTGTCCCCTATAAAGTCGGAGACATAGAGCTGCATGAACGGACGCTCGCTCATGCTGGCCTCCGTGCACGCAAGTCACGCAGGGACGTCCGGAGGCGCCCGTTGTACTCTCGGCGGCGTTGGATGCAGTCACTCTGGCGACGGCGGTCCATCTCAGCACTGATGAAGCGATCGGCTTCATGCTCTGGGATGTCCAGGGCCTCGCTGATGGCGATGGTGTCAGGGCCATAGAGGTCGTAGGCTTCGGAAAAGGTCATGCCGCCTCTCCGAACTTACCCGCTTCATCGCCCCAGACTGTCCAGCCCTTGCGATCGGTGCGGCTGAATAGCTCGAGCCGGTTGGCCTTCGGCATCAGCTTCTCTGCTTCGCGATAGCCCTCCTCCGGCTTGCGGGAATGCTCGCGGACCATACCGGGGAAGGATGAGCGAACAGACCTCGAGGTCTTTGGCTCGCCGCGCTTGCCGATCAGGATTGGCTCGTTGGATGTGCGGAAGATGTAGCCGGTGCCAAAGGCCTGCTTGCCGTGCCGGGTGGTCTTTATCCAAGATCCGGCAGTGGCGAACGTGAAGCCCCAGGCGTTCAACACCTCCAGCGCTTGCGGCAGCATCGGGTTGGTTGCCCATAGCCAGAGGAGGCAGTCCGGGGCAGCGAGATCCAACACCGGCAGAGCCTTGATCTCCTCAAGCGGCATCAGCCTATATTTCGACTGAGTGGACTTGGACTTGTCGCCGTTGTCCGACCACTCCTGCATTTTCCACGGTGGGTCAGCCATGATGAAATCGAAGCTGTGCGGCTGGAGATCTCCGAACGGCCACAGGTCTGCAAACAGCCTCATTCCCGCACCTCCCCCGGAACAGAGCACCAGCAATCTTGTTCTTTCGTCACGCGGCACCGACTGCCCGTACGGAGAGGAGATCTGGAATGCACGGAGTGGACTGGCCGGAGCCTGTGGTGGTGGAGCACAAAATGCCCAACCCCATTGTCGTCTGGAGCATGGCCGAGGCGGTCAACTATCTGATGGGTGACTGGCCCACCAAGGGGGGCGTCCAATACCACGAGGCATTGAGAACCCTTATGGTTGTGCTGGACGGTAGAGGCGAACCGGATGAGGCCCGGGAGGCATTCAAAGCCGCGGTCCTTGAGGCCGGCTACTCGGTGCACGAATAGGGTCATGCGGCGTGCTCCCTCTTGGCCAGGGCCTTGAGGTACGCGCCCTTGATTTCCTCGAACCGAGCGATGTCGTATTCCTTCGCCTCGATCTCGTGATCGGGACGTGGCCGCTTAGAGCGGCGGCCGTGGTCGGCGAGCCAGGCCTCGGCGCTGGCAAGGCGACGGTCGAGCCATGCGATCATTTCGGACGGATCGGTCATGCCGCCTCCTTAACCGTTGGGAAAGGGGCGCCATTGATAACTGCACTGGAAGAGTGTGGGAGGTTCGAATGTCGTTCAGAGTTGGTGAGATCTACAACCGTACAAAGGACATCCACAGTGTCTACAATGGGCAGCGCCGGAGTGGCATCATCACACCTGCAGACGCCCCCGTGATCTTCCTGATCAGCGGCGAAGAAGGACACGAGCACGGTTATGTCGACCGATGGCGTCCTGACGGTGTCTTCGAATATTTCGGCCAAGGTCAAGAGGGACCAATGGAGATGAAGTCCGGTAATCGCGCCATCGTGGAATCTTGGAAGTCGGGGGAGGCCATCCACCTCTTCACATCGGTCATCGGTGGACTGAGGTACGAAGGCGAGATGGTCTATGATCGCCATCACATCCGGCGTGCGCCGGACACCAAAAACAGAATGCGAGATGCGATTGTCTTCGAACTTCGAAGGGTTGGTGATGTTGCCGATCACATCGAAGGAGTTGACCCAATCGTCCCAAACGAGGAGATCGATCTCGAAGAGCTCCGCGTGAGGGCGTACGAGGCCGCAGAGCCAACGCCCGAGCGCGCACCTGAAAGTCGCTCCGTCTTCGCACGAAGCCTGGCTGTTCGCGATTACGTTTTGGCTCGAGCTAAGGGAGAATGCGAACACTGCCGACGCAACGGCCCATTTAAGCGACCTGACGGCACATTCTACATCGAGTGCCACCATGTTCATCGTCTGTCCGATGGTGGTCCCGACAGCCCCCGCAACGTCATTGGCGTATGCCCGAACTGCCATCGCCACGCTCATTTCGCGGCTGATCGCAAAGAGTTCAACCAGCTTCTTATCGATGATCTTCGCAGGGTGGAGCGTCGTCGACGTCCAAAGCGGAAAACTCCTAAGTTCTCTGAGCTGCACTTGGCAGCTGCTTCGTAACTCTGGAAATCGCCATAGAGAAAGGTGGTTGGTCGGCTGCATTGCTGACCTCACATCAAAAGAGGCTGCACGGAGCCGTCGGCGAAGACAGCATCCATTGGCGTGTCGGCGGTCGGCTCATCGCCGTCCCAGCCGTTTGGCCACATGCGGAGAGAAATCAGCTCGCGGATCCGCGCCTCTTCCTCGCGGTTGATAATGTCGACCAGAGGCCTGTCGAGGCGAACCGCCTCGAGGTTGATCTCTGACTGGATGCTAAGAATCCGGTCGAGCGCCATCAGTCTAGCGTTGAAGGTGAGCGGCCCCATGCGCTGCTTGTTCTTCGCAGTGGCGATGTCGCCGTTATCGTCGATGCCGGTCTTCTTCAGCCGGTGACGGGGTTCGCGAAGCTCGCGATAGAGCGGCTTCAACCTGAGCAGCGGCGCAATATAAGACCAGTACGGAACGGCGATAACGGTCATCAGTCCGAGATCGCGAGCGGCAAGTGGGCAGCCAATGCAGCCTGTCCTAGCGTTGATCTCCTGCGCTTCGTCACCGCCATAGGCATCAACGACTGCCGCCGTGTCCCAGGCGCCGTACTCTTCCATTCGAGCGTAGATCTTCAGCCAGTCGAAAACGTTGCAGACCCGCCAGTGCAGGATCGGCGCTAGAGTGGCTATGCGGCCTTTGATGCCTTTTGTCTCAGGTACTACCTGCTGGTACCACCCCTGCCCGCACTCAGCGCCGTCTTTGCCGCATGACATAGCGATGCGGCCATCGCGGATGGCGCTTTCGCCTTGGCGAACTCCGGTGATCATCAGGATTGAGCCGTCGAGCTCGTTGACCCGACGCTCGAGGGCGGCCGTCATCGGCTCGACCTTGATCTGCCTGGTGCACCACCTGAAGGTGTTGTTGTTCGGCGGAGGGACGCCCCGACCCAGCATGTAGACGAGGAAGCGCTGATCCATCGGCGCATAGACCGTTTCGCAGTAGATGCCGCGGGCCCGCAATCTCTCGAGAAGCTTTGTCGCAGCAATCGACAACGGAGTTAGCTCCATGCGGGTGTCGGCATAGAGGACGCTGATCGTCTTGGGCATCGGAAGCCGGCCGGCGTCGATCAGGTGAAGGACCACCGTCAGGGTCGCTGTGCTGTCCTTGCCGCCGGAGAAGGCGAAGACCCAATGGTCGTGCGTCGGCCCATAAGCCTGCATCGACTGGAGCGTCATCTCGACGGCTTCGTCGTAGACGAGGCGTTTGGTGCCCTCGAACAAGGTTGGCTGATGGATGGTCATGCGTCGCCCTCCCCCTTCTCGTCCTTAAGCTCTGGAGCCAGCCAGTATGCGAGCTGCTTCGATGAGCGCATGAGCCAGCGTCCGAGGGCTATGCGCCTGCATTTCCACCAGGAGCGCAGTGGCTCGACCGATCGCTGCATCAAGGTCTCGTGCTTCTTCTCGGCCATATTCGATGCCTGCCTTCATCTCGATTTCGCGCAGTTCTTCTCCGTCGATCGACACACGAGGATCGGCGTACCAGACGTCTCTTGTTCTTGAGACCGACCAGCCCATTTCGCGGGCGGCTACGGTGATGCGACGCTTGACGCTGCCCAGCGAGGGCGGAGCGATCCGCGTCTTCAGTGCTTCTTGGCAAAAATCTACTGTGCTCATTTTCGGATTTTTCCGATGCTTTTTCCGCATTTTTCCGACGACCCCTGTGGTTGGATGCTCGTGTTCAAGGAGCAGGCCTATGGAGTCGAAAGACACTCAGATCGAAAAACGAGACGGCGGTGATCGCCTTGCAGGGCTTTCGCCCGCCGTCTCCGGTCCGCCTGGGCCAACCGTCATTCGGTTCCCTCGCCGACCCTCTACCGCCGCATCGGGAGGGTTGGTCGCTGGTGGCGACCCCTCGCCGCCACCAGCACCGTTCGACCGCCTCGGTGGGAGTGTCCAAGCCGTCGTGATGAGGCTCAAAGGCAATCCTGTGAGGTTGAAGGTGCTGGCCCCGGCCCGGGAGGAGGAGGAAGACCGGGACCAGCGTTGACGGGTGGGAGGAGATCCCCGTCAATCTTGTTTCAGGCCGCGCCCGATTGGATTTCGCTGTGTCGATGGGTGATGTTGAGACCGCCGTCGGAACGCAGGTTCCGGAGCGCTTTGCGCCGGCGGACCTCAGCCTCAGCTTCTTCCATCGATCGGGCGGATACCTCGCCAACCTCGGGATCGATGATGATGCAGGTGCCGTCTTGGGTGATGACCGAGCTCATGCCAGTTCCCTCTCTCGCATCGCGGCTTTGCAGCTATGACAGTGGTTAGATCCATGACCGGCGCAGCTATCTGGCCTGAGACAGTTCGGTCGAAGGATGAAGGTGGTCGACGGGATATGTTCGACGAGCCCATCGGCATTTTGTGTTGCGGCGTGCTTGACGTCGTCTACATGACCGCCTCCTGTGTTGGCGGCGGCGCTGCTTCCATCATCGAGACTTACGCTCGCGGCGCTGGGGGCCTCGGCTTCGCCATGAGCGGCCGGAGCTATGGGGGCGGACGACGACGGTTCAACGTCAGCGACGTTCGCCAGTCGGGCCTTGCCCTTCACTGCAGCGATTGCGTCGTCATCCGATGGGGAATGGGCTGCGGCACTCTCTCCGCCCGTCACGCCTGCCTTTTCGGGGCCGCTGACGTTCACGCCGGGAAACTGCCCGGTCAGAACTGGGATCATCTCAGGTTGCCCCGATACTCCAGCCTCAGCCTCAGTCGTAATGACGTCGACCAGGTCGGACGAGAATGCCTTGTCCTGGGTTACGGTCCTCTCGGATACCGCCTCCGCCGCCTTACGCGGGGATTGCAGAGCCATTGCTGGCTGTCTTTTGGCGACTGGCGCTTCCTCGTCGTCAAAAAGCTCAATCTGCGGGATCATGCCGAGCGCCTGGAGGTAGGTGTCGAGGATCAGCTCCTCTTCCGTCCGCTCCTGCTCGTCCTTCTTGCGAAGAGCGATGACCTTTTTGAGGATCTTCGTGTCAAAGCCCATGGATTTGGCCTCTCCGAAAACATCCTTTATGTCGTCGGCGATGATCTTCTTTTCCTCTTCGAGGCGCTCGATCCGCTCTACGAAGGCTCGGAGTTGATCTCGGGCTACGCCGTGCGCGTCACTCATGCTGCAGTCTCCATCACGGGAGCAAAATCAGTCGGTCGGATGTCTAAGCCGCGATCTTTCGCTGCTTCGAGGATGGCCGGCACATGCCAGTGCGGAACCACGCCGCCGGTCCCGCCTTTGGCCTTCGGCATCCGCCAGCGCATGACGGTATGCGGCTGGACCCGCGTCACCTCAGCGAGAGGCTTCAAGCCGTTGAACTTCTTGATGATCGTGTTAGCCGGTTCGCATCTCATTCCGGCAATGTATGATAAACGTACAGTAATGGCAATAGCCATTGTACGATTTTGCTAAATGCATGTTTCAGTGCGCTGTGCGAAAATTGTACAATGATTGACGCGCCGAATGACATATACCTGGACTGGATCCGAGACGCCCTGAAACAGCCGGGCAAAACACAGGTGGGCCTTGCTGCTCACCTTGGCATTGCACATCCCCAGATCACCCAGCTCCTAAAGGGAAAGCGCAAGCTCAAGGTTCACGAGATCCCGAAGATTGCCGCATACCTGGAGGTCGACCCGCCGGGGTCCGAGCTGTCACCGTCCACGGCAAAATGGGTGCAGGCGCGCAAGGCTGGCGTTGTGGCGGCCGGCCTGTTCCGAGAAGTCGACGAGTTTGATCAGTCCGAACCGGAAGAGATCAGCGTTCCGCGCGATGAGAACTTCCCGAATGCTCGCCAGCTGACCTTCGAGGTTGAAGGCGACAGCATGAACGAGCTGCGCCCTCGCCCGATTCTTCCCGGCGACACCATTGTAGCCACAGCCTATGAAGACATTGCCGATCGCGTTGTTCTTCGAGACGGGATGGTTGTCGTAGTCCAGCGGTCTCGCGACGGGGGTCAGATGCGGGAATGGTCCGTCAAGCAGATCGAGATATACGAGGACCGGACAGAATTTCACCCGCGATCGAGCAATCCAAAGCACAAGCCGATCATCGTACAACGCCAGTTCGACGCTGACGACGGTGCGTCAGTTGAGGTCATCGCCGTCGTGCGTATGGTGCTGAATACGATGCCAGGATATTGAAGCTGCGTGCGAGCAAAGTAGGGGTACATTCGAGTGGACGAAGACAACAGCTCAATCGACGAAGGCACCGAACAACTTCGGGCTACACTACTGGAGAAGCTCGGGCGATCAAACCGCCCAGCCACTGTAGGTGAGCTGGCCGAGATTTATGCTTACATGCTGCTAATGAACGACGTTGTCTCAGAGCTGTTCGATCTAGGAGCTTCCGACGACTTAGAAGAAAAAATCAATGCCATGCAAAGGCTGAGACCTTTGATATTGGCGATTAATAAAAATTTCGCTGATGCTGTCAAAAAGACGGTGAAGATGCAGACTGACTCCAGCACAACAGAGGGCGGACAGAGCGGTGAATCCTGAATCGGCAGAGATCGTTGATCTTTTGAACCGCTACAAAAGCAAGCTTCCCTCGAAGCTGCGTGATCCCGACAATTACTTGCAACATGGTGGCGGAGGTGGCACATCAGGAGGTATGGACGTAGTTGATGCTAAAATCGCGGCTGCTGAAGCGCGCACCGATGCGAAGTTTGCCGAAATGATGGGGCAACTTTCGCTAATGCGTGCTGAGATAACCGGCCGACTAGATACGATGAATGTCAGGTCCGCGCACGTGGAGAATTCGACGGCTGGGATCAAAATGACGGTCATCCTGACCGCAATTGCCGCGCTCGGCCTGACAGTTGCCGTGATGGCATTCGGCTCTCAATGGTTCTCTCTCGGGATGGATGCTCAGCAGGTCTCACAACGGGCCGCGCAAACCGCAGTAGACAGTTCGAAAACACGTATAGATGACCTCGACAGAAAGCTTGATCAACTGCTGCAAGTGACGCGTCCAAGGCCGACATCACCTTAACAGTAGATATTCACTAAAGCGGCAAGCTAAGCTTCCCCTTTGAGTCAAAAGCCGCGCATGCGATAGAAACCTCCTGCAGCAGCCAGCGCCTTGGCTCCTCGCACATATAGCTCTTACCGTCATCGCCAAGAAAGTTCATGACCGGCAGGACGGAATTCTACGTCGTCTCCCAGTGGTGCGAACGGCCCGATCTTGAAGCTGTAGCCTGGGAGCTTGCGCCCCAGGTAGTCGGCCAGCCCCTCCTTGGCTGCCGCAACCTCGGTTCACCGCTCATACGGCGGCACGATGATGAACTCCAAGATTTCCCTCTCAGTCGGCATAGCCCTTCCCTCCACTGATCGCGAACAGCTTTCCAATCGAGCTGTCGCAATGGACGCAATAGAATTGGACGTTGTCTAGGTAGCCTTCGGCCGCAAGATCCTGCGCGTCGTTCGGCAAATCGACTTCCGCCGGCACCTCCAACAGCTTCGAACTCTCCCGCAGGCAGTTCTCGCAGCGGAGGTGAAGCCGAAGCGGGGGTTGCGATTTCATCATTGCAACAGCCATTTTGTTCTCCTTTCGTTCTTATGAAGCCAGAACGACAAGAGAGAGTCCAGACTGATTCGGCAGTTCGAAAAAGATTCTCTCCCGCCTGCACAGTGTACGTTTTTCATACAGACACTATTGACGCATATGTGTGATTTGCATACATTTGCCTCATCAACCGATGGGGAGCAGCAATGCAGACCACAGCAGACATCACCGCCGACGCACTGAGGATCAACGTCGCTGACCTGAACGAGGTCATCACCAAGATCCGCCGCCTGCACCTTGCTGGCAAGAACGCTCCGAAGGCTTCCGCCCGGTACCTGCAGTACGTCCGCAAGTGCCATGAGCTGCGCGAGGCTGGCATCGCCAAGGCCGCCAAGGGCCCGCTATTCGATCTGATGGACCCCATCCCCTACCGCGACCAACTCGTCGGTTACTCGGCTGAGCAGCGCAAGGCTCTGGAATGGAAGGGTGTCGCCGACGGCTTCCCGTTCTCCGCCTCCGTCCCCTTCCACTACTCGATCGCAGCGGAGTGAACGCCATGAATGACGCACGCGTCTTCGAAGCCCACCATCATGCTCATGGCTTGAGCGATTTCCTTTTCGCTCTCGCATGGTCCGACACAGATCGAGACAAGAAGCTGTTCGAGGCAAAGGCTCGCGGCCACCTCGAAGATATTGCCCGGATCATGGGTTATCGGCTTGAAGCTGCGGCCCCTGCTGCAGTGCCTGTTCTTGAGGCTGCAGAATGAGCGCGCCCTGCACCACCCGCGCCTTCAACGGCTGCGCCTGCCCTACTGGTCAGTGCCGCATCGAAACCCGCCGAAAGGAAGACGAGGCCAAGCTTCGTCGGATCATCGCCAAGCGCAACGCGAACACAGCGCTGATGATGTTCGGCGCCTCGCTCTCGATGGCCGCCGTCATCGCTTCCTTCTTCTTCATCGCCATCCCGGAGAGCCAGAAGCTCGCCCGTGCCAACCAGGAGAACATCTATGTCCAACGATAACGCATGGAAATGGTGGCAGGACGCCCTCGCCGGCAAGCTCGGTCCGATCCACGACAGCGATCCGCAGCAGGGTTACTTCCGCACACGCTTCAAGGATAAGCCCTGGGAGCCCGTCGCGATCTGGTTCGAGGACGGCGAATGGCACGCCATGCGAGGCGAGCGCGCAATCAGCGCTGCTGACATCTGGACCTGGTGCTGCCGGAACCCGATCACCTACGAAGCCTACACCAAGGCCATCGAGGGCGGCGGATGGGACGATGAGCCAGAAGCTCCAGCCATCGGGCATAACCTCCCGGCTGACCCGTTCGAAGCCCTGCAAATCGAGTTCGAAGCCGAAAAGGAGCAGGTCTCTGCATTCCTCAAGAAGCCGATCACAACACAGACCGACGCCGACCGCGCGGCTGTCTGGGCGAAGCGGCTATCGACAATCGCGAAGAAGGCAACAGACCTGCACAAGGTCGAGAAGCAGCCGAGCCTCGACGAGAGCCGGCGCGTCGACGACAAGTGGCGCGGACTTAAGGAGGATCCTGCCGACCTGAGCAAAATGCTCAAGCGTCACATGGATGCCTACCTGCAGGAACAGCAGCGGATCGAACTGGAACGCCAGCGCAAGGCCCGCGAGGAAGCTGACCGCATCCAGCGAGAAGCCGACGCCGCCCGTGTCGCGGCAGAGCAAGCCGCTGCGAAGAACGACAATCAAGAGACGGCAGACGTCGCAGCGATTGCCGAAAAGAACAACCGGATCGCGGAAGCAGAACGTCTTGCCAGACAGGCTGCCGACGCTGAGCGGGATGCTCAGGCTCGAAATGCCAGCGCCGGCCGCACGGGTGCCCGCGTGGCTCTGCGTACCTTCACCTATGCCGAGATCCTCGATTTCGAGAAGCTGCTCCTCGCGCTGAAGGACCGGCCGGAAATCCGCGAAGTTGTCGAGACACTCGCCAACCGCGCCGCCAGATCCGGCGTCGAACTGGCAGGCATGGCAATCCGTTCAGAACAGAGGGCTGCGTGATGACCGAAGCCAATCCCCTCACCGTCGCCGCCGTCAAGTTCAAGTGGCAGAAGGACGACAAGGCCTATGACTACTTCATCCCGAACGGCTTGGCTGCCCTCGTCGAGGTTGGCAGCAAGGTGGTCGTTGAGACCGCGCGAGGCGAAACGACTGTCGAGGTCGTCGCGATCAAGGACGATTCCGAGAAGGCTCAGAAGTCGATCCTTCGTATCGTCGAGCCCGAAGCCACCAGCGAAGGAGAAGCGGCATGAACGCTCATATGCCAGCGCTCTCTGGTGGCGGCCAGGTTATGGCGATCGTTCCTCAGACCTTCGAAGAAACCTTCCGCATGGCGCGAACAGTCGTTGCCTCTGGCCTTGCCCCTTCTGCCCTGATTGGGAAGCTCACCGGTGACGACGCCGCCAGCGCGGTTGCGGTTGCCATCATGTCCGGCGCTGAGCTCGGCCTCAAGCCGATGGTTAGCCTCCGTAGCTTCACGGTCATCAACGGCAAGCCGGCGCTCTACGGCGACGGACTGATCAATGTCGTCCGCATGTCTGGCAAGGTCGCCTACCTTCGCACCGGCTGTGACGAGGTCGGAGGCAAGATGGTTGGCTTCTGCGAGGCAAAGCGCAGCGATACCAGCGAAGAGAAGCGCGTCGAGTTCAGTCAGGAAGATGCTGTTAGGGCCGGTCTGTGGCCGACAAGCGCGACTGTTCGCCGGAAGGTGTGGGAAAACAACCAGCAGGTCTGGAAGGATGTGCCAAACGATACGCCATGGGCTCGCTTCCCGCAGCGTATGCTTGCGTGGCGCGCGGCCGGCTATTGCCTCCGCGAACTGTTCGGCGACGTCCTCGGCGGCATCCGCGACGAATTCGAGGCTCGCGAGATAGCAGAAGCGGAAGGCATGCGCGACATCACGCCGCCAGCTGCCGAAAGCAAGTCGACCCCGCCGAGACCTCCTAAGCCGCCTGCGCCACCATCCGCCAAGACGGTCAACGCCGAGCCGGCTCAGTTCGAACAGCCGCCGGAAAGCGAATTCGACCTTGGCGGCTTCCTCAGCGAGATCGAAACGGCCGTCGCCGGCGCGAAGGATGAAGCCGACGTCGAAGAGATCTGGAATGACTTCGACGCCCCGGCCACTCTTGAGACTGAAGGTCACGCCGACATGATCGACGCGGCATTGTCGATCAAGCGCCGACGGTTGGCGCAGCTATCGCCGTTGAATGGTGGCTGACCATGAGCCAACAACGCCAGAGGTTCATCCTCATCAACGACAAGGTCCGCGCCAACGCCATCGAGGCGATCAAGGCGGCAGAGGAAGGCAGTGCCGTATCTCTTGGGCCGAAGACCCGTAGCGTCGACCAGAACGCCAAATTTCACGCGATCTGCACCGACATTGCCAACTCCGGCCGCAAGTGGGCCGGGAAGGCGAGAGACGCCGAAGCGTGGAAGGTCTTGCTCGTGTCTGGGCATACCGTGGCGACGGCCGGCGAAGTCGAGATAGTGCCCGGCCTTGAGAACGAGTTCGTCACCATCCGCGAGAGCACGGCTCGCATGTCGGTCGGCCGTGCCGCCAGCCTGATCACCTATGCCCTCGCCTTCTGCGACACGCACGGAATCCACCTGACGGAAACGATCCGTGGTGGTTTCTACGAAGGCGCCAATGATCGGAGGGTCGCATGACCAACCGTCAGCAACGTCTCGCCGCGCGTGCGATCGAGCGCAAGGGTCTGAAAGGCGACTGGGGCCCGTGGCGTGTAACCAACTTGCCGGGCGGCATACCCGGCGGCAACGGGTGGTGCAAGCAGGTTCGCCACGTTCAGGCGAACAACCTCTATGTCGTTCTAATCCGCCCGTTCCTCGACGAGCAGGGTAACGAGGTAGATCACCTCGCCATCCGTACCGCCTCGCAGCTGGAACCACCCTGGCGCGACATGCAGCGGATCAAGAACGAAATCTGCGGAGAGGAAGCGACAGCCGTGCAGGTCATGCCGCCGGCGGCTGAGCTCGTCGACGAAGCCAATATGTATCACATGTGGGTGCTGCCGAGCCGCCTCCCCTTCACCCTTGCCCCGCGCAGCAACCTTGAGGTGGCAGCATGATGACCCTCGTTTTCATCCGTCGCGCCCTCGGCCCCTGGCTGGCCTGGAAAGGCGCTCAGTCCAACGCCCGGTTCGTCGCTCGGCAGCGGAGGGCACGCTAATGGCTATGCAGATCCGCAAAGAGGCAGCCATATCGTTCCCGAAGATCAAGCCGTCGAAGAACAAGGGCTATCTCTCGTTCATCCATAAGCTGCCATGCGTGGTGACGGGGCGGTACGGAGTTGAGGCCGCGCACCTGTCGATGGCTGCCCCGCAATTCGGGCACTATGGTCGGGGAAAGGGCCGCAAGGCTCCAGATCGCTGGGTTCTGCCCCTCAGCCGGGAATCCCACTACGAGCAGCATCAGGACGGCGAGGAACGGTTCTGGAGCCGCACCGGCATCAACCCACATATTCTCGCGCTCACCATCTTCGGCCTCTACTCCGACATGGGAGACGATGCGCAGCCTTTTGCGACAGCGATCATCAATCAGGTGCTGGCGAATGCCGGACGCCTTCGGGAAAGGGGACAGCCATGACAGACCGTCAACGAGCGGCCGGAGTGCATGAGAACTTCGCCTCCTGCGATTGCACGAAGGTGGAGCAGGACGAGACTTGCCCTGTCGGCTATCCCTCGCTGCTGTGCGACGTGTGCGACGGGAAGGGAGTTTTGCCGGCCACCCCCGCTCCCCGGTCACATTTGTCAGTGCCCGCCGGCCTTGGAGACGACGTTCATCAACAAAACGCCCACAATGATGAATCCCATCCCGATGACGGCCGCCAGGTCCAGCTTCTGGTGAAACCAGAGTTGGCCGATCAATGCGACCAACACCACCCCGGCACCAGACCAAGTAGCATAGGCGATGCCGATCGGGATTACCTTCAGGGTGAGCGAGAGGAAAAAGAAAGCGATTCCGTAGCCGATCACAACGATCAGGCTCGGAAGCAGCTGTGTGAAACCTTGCGAAGCTTTCAAGGCGCTGGTGGCGACCACCTCACCGACGATAGCAATTCCGAGAAAGACAAAATTCAGCATGGGTGGCTCCGGGTTGGATCCTCCTTTAAGCAACAACCGAAAGGAGGGTCACGCACAACTGTTCGTGATGAACGAGCGCCACCGCCCCAGGCGAATATGCGGTTACCTGCGGACGATGTCGCTGCAACGGGCGGCACCAGTGTCAAAGTACTTGGAGAGATCCGATTCGAACGTATCCTGGGAGACCAGGATGGTGGGAGAGATGGAGGAGGCAACACTGACGGTTGCGACGTGGTTGCCCTGCTCGTCACAGATCTCGATCGTCTGAAGCGTGAGCTCCTCCCCAGCCGCTATATGCTCGGCCACAATGTCCCGAATGGCTTGGCGCGATTCGTCCCTAGCTGCATTGAGATCTACGAAATTGGCACCTTCGAGATCCCGGATAAGGTCATCACGCTCTCTCAGGTGCAGGAAGTATTTCGGCATCAGAGATCCTCCGCATCAACTCTGGCCGAACCGTGCGTTGCTGCCGAAGGTTCCTGTGCAGAAGCGTACATTTCCCAATCCAGTTTGCGACGCTCGGCTGGTCAAACTTCGACGGCCCGAAGGTCGCAAGCATCAGTGTTCGCGGATGTGACGAGCCGGAAGCTCCGGCACCTTCAAAGGGAGGGAGGTTACTCGTGATGCTGCTCCTTAATTTCCTCAGCGTCCTTGAGGATCGCTCGTCCCCAGGTTTCGACCGCTACTGCGAAATCTCGCGAGATGTCGGAAAACTGGCTCAGGCAGACCATCAGAAACTGGTTAGCCCACTCCGGCTTCTCCGTAGGATTGAAGAGGGCGGCAATTTCACCGGTTTCGGGCATAACGAGAAGCACCTGATCCGCCCACTCCCGGCAGTCGCCGACAATTATGGTCAGCGTGGCATCGAACAAATGCTCGCAGTCCGAGATGAGCGAGTTTGTGAAGAACTCCGCCGCTTTCTTCGCCGTGAACATAGCATGCGCAAGGGTTCGGGAGTTGGCAGGCGTCCAAAGCGGCTCGAACTCGTTGGTGAGCTCAACGTTGGGAATCGTTGCAAGGAACCGATTGAGCTGAAGCGGCGTGATATCGATCAGCCGTTCGACTCGCGCAACATCATTCCGCAGCAACTGCCTCATCTCGCGGCGGTGTCGCCGCTCTTGCTCCGCATCCGTCCTACGCATTGCTCGAACCGTGATGTACGCAGCGAATATAGCAAGAGCTCCAGCTATCAGGCCGTTGAATTTGGCCAGCCTGTCGTAGAAGGTGTCTGGCCCTGGGTCTCCGGCAATAACGATAAATACGATAACAAAACTAACCGTCGGCACGAGGTCGAAGAGCATCTCTCTCGTCCGCGCCGGCAATCTAAATCCCTCGTTCTTCATCCTACCGATTATCCTTCGACAGCCGCATGCTGCTACGACAGGAGCGCACGACGGCCATCACGTCAATTACCGCCAACAACAACCCACTTGAGGAACATCACCGCTTTCCACAGGCCCGCTGTCACGCCTCGTTTGGGAGGCGAAAGCAACACGACCAAGTCTCCGCCCGCGCCCCAATTGATTTTGGTTGGGAGTGAGGACGGCGATATTCCGTGTGATCGGTGCTCCGGGACCGGGAACCTTATCAAGGATTGGGACCGCTACGATTCCGCCAAAACAACGGAAGAGATCGAGGACTGCGAAAGCGATTGCCCCGATTGCAGCGGCTATGGACGCTTCAAGGCTGAGGCCCCACCGCCCGCACCGAGGGAGGTGGGGGTGCGGCCTGTGGATAACCGGACTGTGGATAACGGGGAAAGTGGGGACTAATGGCGAAGGAAGCTTACATTCCCACGGGTTGCTGGCCTGCTGTCCTACGGGACGAGCTTGCGGCCGCTTATGCTGGCGAGAAGACGGTTGATGCCTTTATCAGCCGCGTTGGGACGGTCTGGCCGCGCCCGTTCATCGAGACAGGCACCGGCAAAGGAAAGTTCAGGGCGTGGCGGAAGAGCGATCTGGACAAAGCGATCGACCCGGAAAGCGCTCACGGCGGCGGAGATCCGGTTCCGTTGTGATGATACCTGTCGAGATGCCCCGCTACACGTCATTCCGCAAGCTGGCCGATGGTTCCACCGGCTACTATTGGACATGCCCTACCCGCTACCGAAAGCGCAATTGCCCGTATCTATCTGCTGCACTGGGAGCAAACCTGAGCGAAAAAGAGCTGAGGGAGGCCGCAGCACTGTGGAACGAGCGGCTCGACGGATGGCTGAAAGAGCAATCGCCCTTCTACGTCGCCGACACGTCAAAACATGGAACGTTGGAATGGCTGGTCAACGCCTACCTCCGGCACGACGCGTTCCTCGAGCGGGTTGCTGAGTTCAGCCGGCCGGACTACCGCCGGATCCTCGATCGCGTCTGTGCTATCGAGCTCGACGTCCCCGGTGGAAAGAAGATCCGGGTCGGAGATGCCAAGATCAACCTGATCGGCGTCAGCACCGCGACAAAGATCTATGCCGCCTTCCACACAGACCAGGCCGCCGCCCGTACAGCCGAGAAGGCCGTGACCTACTGCAAGGCCATGTGGAAGCGCATGCGGCACCACCACCCGGATCTGTTCCGGGCCGATACGCCGAATCCATGGGAGGGCGTGGTGGTCAAGAAACGGGAGAAGGCCGTGAAAGGGCACGCGGACCGCATGACGGTCTATGCCTTCGCGGAGAAGGCCATCGAGAAAGATCGGGGTGAGCTGGCCGCAGCGGCTGTGCTGGCCTTCGAATGGCTCATGCGCCCATCATCGATCGGGGCCGGGTATGCGGCCTGGAGCGGATACCGGGGCGAGAGCGCGCCGGACAAGATCATCATCGGCCACAGGAAGACCAAGGAGCGCGCTGAGCACCCTCTGGAGTATGTCGACGAGGACGGAGCCGTCGTCGCGCTGTACGCGGAAGCTGAGGCGATTTTGAAGAAAGTGCCGCGGTACGGGCTATCGATCGTCTGCCAGAAGAGCGGGAAGCTCTTCGGAGACGGAAGCCGTCTGTCGCAGGAGGTCAACGAGTTCGCCGGCAAGAACGGATTCCAAGGCTTCACGATCGACAAGGCGCGGCATGGCGGGATGACGGAACTGGAGGAGATGGGCCTCACCGAAGGACAGGGACGCGCCCTGTCGAAGCACCGCACCAGCAGCGCTTATCGAGGCTATGCCAAGGAGACCGAGAAGCGCGTCCTGGAGGCGACGAAGCGCCGGATGGGTGGTTCTGAGGGAACGCAATCCGAACAGGCGTTCAGAACGAAAAAAGGACAGCGTTCAGAATGAACCCTATTGCGCTCTATGTGGATTCGTTCTAAATCGCCGCCACCACACGCTTTTATACCCCCGGACGGCCTCGTGGCGGAGTGGTGACGCAGAGGACTGCAAATCCTCGTACCCCGGTTCAATTCCGGGCGAGGCCTCCAATTTTCCTTCCATTCTCGAACAGACACCGTCGACGACGCACGACAAAGCGCCTGATGCATCGGCATATGTTCTTCGCTGTGCGTGGGAGCTGCCTCATCAGCAAGATGCGTTGCGCTCGGGAGACGCTTGGCTCGAAGCCCGATGCGCCATACGGATTGTTGATGAGGCTACCGGCTTCATGAGAGGTAAGGCATACTGCGGATTGCCTTTCCGGGTGTCAGAGCGGCAAGCGTGGTGGAAATCCGGATGCACCGTGCGTACCTCACCGATCCGCAGATGTCCGGATAGCCAAAGACAGATTGCGCAGAAGGATTATGATGTTCAGATCAACCGGCCCAGGAAGCAAGAAGCCGGACAGAACCGACTCACAGGCCGAACACGCGGACGAGAACGCACCGCGCCTGATGCAGATGGTTCGAGGACATGACCTGAGGAGTGGATGGACCGCGAGGATGTTCACGGCTCTCTGTCTTCTGGGCGCCGTGCCCGGCGCGCATGCCCAGTCTGTTGAAGTGGAGAGCTTCGAGTACCTGTATGCTTCCGGCAGGGTGGTCCGGCTGACGGACATCGGATCGTCCCTGCCCAGCCCCGCGACGGCGTCCAGGCTCCAAACGCAATATCCCGACATCGGCCCGATCCTCCTGTTCTGCACAGAACTCTCGGGTCCGCGCTTCGCCTATTTCGGCGGCGCCTTCTACAAGCTCAATGAAAAAGCGAGGCGGGAAGACGCGCGCGTCGTCACCAACGAAGGCCCGCAGGGGCTTCTGGACATCGACGAGCCACCCTCCCCCCTGGCGGGAGACTTCAGGATGATCCTGAACCTCGTGCGGGATGCGGGCGAAGGCTGCTGACGGCACACCCTGTGCCGTTGCCCTAGAACCGGATGACCGAGACGAACGGGACGGTGGCAATGATGGTGTCGTCTTCCGCGGTGATCTCGAAGGCCCTGCCGTCGATGATCTCGTCGCGCAGAACCGCCTCGGCAACCATTTCCCGGGCAGACGACATGGCTTCCTGCTGGGCGTCCTCGTGACACGCGAAATCGGCGCCCTCGATGTCCCGCTCGAGGACGCCTCCTTCCCGAATATGAAAATAATATCTGGCCATGGTTTCGCAGAACCACGATCCTCTCTGGAGGTTCCTGCGTCGAGGACATCTTTGGAGGCAGCGTCCGATCTAAGTCCTGCTCGCACAGCAGCAGGCAAAACGGCGGATCAGGCGGGCCAGTAGATGTCGGACCGGAAGTCGGGCGGGATCGTTGCCAGCCCGCCCAGCGTCTTGGCGACGAACTCGATCTGGAGGGCGCGGTAGTGAATGTCGCGGGGCATGGGAATGCCGGTTGCCATCTGCCGGCCTCGCCAGCGGTCGTAGCCCAGCCGGCGCAGGCGCCGCTCCGCCTCTCTCTCGACATCGGCCCGCTGTGGCGCCTGCAGTTCGAAATCCGCGTGGAGGGTCGCCAACCCGCCATCGATCACTCTCAGGTTCATGTCCGTCCTCTTCACCCCGAAGGCAGAGTCGGTGATTCGTTGGCGTGGCGGCAATGGCGAGTTCTCACCGGTGAAACTTGCGATGGACCGTAAACCTGCTAAAATCGGGCATCGATCGGCGGGGAGGACTGCGGATCGGCCAATTGCGGAGGAGGAAGCCGCGATGCACTACCTGGAATTCGTGACGGCGCTCAATCCGTTCGTGCTCGCCATTCTGGCGCTCGCGATCGTCTGCGGCTGCTATGATCGGTGGCTCCTGCCGAAGTAGGAGATCGGCAGAAGCCGGTGATCGGCTTTGCCGGAGCCATCAATGCTGCTATTCATCCACTCTCCGGAGACGACAGGAGTGTGGACGTGCAGGACGGTTTGGAATTCAAAGACAGCTCGGCCTCGCTGAGCGAGACGCTGAGAGGCGTGATCTCGAAAATCTCGGGCTCATCCGTGACACTTCGCGCCCTGATGGCGGAGGTCGGCGAGCACGGCCTTCTGCTGATGTGCGCTCTGGCCTCCCTGCCCTTTCTGATCCCGGTTTCGATTCCGGGCGTCAGCACGGTGTTCGGCTTCGCCATCATCCTGATCAGCCTGTCGGTCGCCTTCAATCGGCTGCCCTGGATGCCCCGCCAGATCCTCGACCGGAAGCTGGACACCACCAAGCTGGTCCCGGCGCTGGAGAAGGGCGCCGCTCTCGTGTCGCGGCTCGATGCCTACCTCAAGCCCCGGATGTCGGGATTCGTGGCGGGTGCCGTGATGAACCGCATCAATGGCCTGGCGATTGCGTTCGGCGGTGTGCTTCTGATGTTTCCCCTCGGCCTCATTCCGCTCTCCAACACGCTGCCGGGGATTGCGATTCTGCTGCTGACGACGGGAATGATCCAGCGCGACGGGCTGATCGTCGCGGCCGGATATGGTTTTCTGGCCATCACGGTGATCTATTTCGTGGTGCTCGGCCTGATGGCCTACGGCGCCGGTCAGGGCCTCGCCGCGATGTTCGCCTAGCCGTTTGGCTTTTGGCGGCGGCGCTGCCACCAGATCGTCGCACGCCGCCGCCGGCGCCTGACGAAGTGCAGGTCATGCGACAAGACGATGATGCCGAGCGGCAGCATCCAGAATCCGAGGATCGGCAGGAAGCCGAGGGTGCCGCCGGTGATCAGGCCGGTGCCGATCGCAATGCGCCCGACGCGCGACCGGGGCATGGGTATGTCCCAGGAGCCAAGCGCGAGCTTGCCGCTCTTGGGATCCATCCCGAAGCGCATCGATTTCCGTTTCGTCGTCGTCAAATCCGTCTGCCTCGCAACTCAAGCCGTGCCGGCTCCAGATGGGGCGATATCCCGCGCAAAACAAGCAAGCAGAACTTTTTTAGAAAAAGCGCTTGGCAAACGGTCAAAGCATTTGTATTACCCCGCTCGACGCCGCCACCGAGCGGTTGTTCCCTGGTAGCTCAGCGGTAGAGCATTCGACTGTTAATCGACAGGTCGCCGGTTCGAATCCGGCCCGGGGAGCCATATTTTCTAGAAGCGTCTGTTTCTGTTCAGAAATGCGAGACAGGCGCTTTCTTCCCCACTTCTCCTCCCCACTTTTGATTGATGGCTGCCGGTGCCGGCAGAGCGCGACGGGCCGCTTCTGACCCAATCGCTGTCTCCGCGCATCCCTCGCACGCTCGGCTTCTCTTGGCATCAAACGCCTGCGTCGGCTCCAAACCCTTGGAAACGCGGGCGCGAAACCCACATGGTGTTGCCGAACAGGAGGAATCGAGATGGGCTTATTCGACGGACTGCTCGGCCATGGATCTACGGTAGATCCCGCCGACCTCAACAAACGCCTCGACGGTGTCCTGATCGAGGGCGAGACACCGCAGCTTGCCTTCAAGATCATCAGGGACTTCTTCGTCTTCACCCAGCACCGCGTCATCCTCGTCGACATCCAGGGCATGACCGGCAGCAAGGTCGACTACACCTCGATCCCTTACCGCGCTGTCACACGCTTTGCCGTGGAGACGGCCGGCACGTTCGACCTCGATTCGGAGTTGAAGATCTGGGTCTCGGGCACGAGCGAGCCGATCAGCAAAACCCTGAAGAAGGGAACGGATGTGCGGGGCATTCAGCGGGCGCTGGCGACGGGCGTGCTGCGGTAGGCGGTGCGTCAACTTGTCAGATGTCAAGTTCAAGGGGCGCTCCCCATCTAGCTAAGGCCGCTGGCGCACTCCTCCTCCCAGTGCCCGCGGCATCGATTGGCGCCGCCCTTCCTCCCAAGCCGCCAATTACCATCAAGCCCGGTGCCCCTCCCGCACCGGGCTTTTTTTCACCGAAGCCATGGCGCGCTCCACTGAAGGGGCCGGCACCGTCTCGAACGTGACCGGCCCGGCCATTGTCCGGGCGGACATTTCAGCCTCCTGCAAGGGCCGCCAACGGCAGATGAATGAGCAAGATCTACATTAGCAGGAACAAGTTTCCTCGCTGACGGTTAGATCGCCGTACTCAACATCAGGCCGAATGCACGGCCATCCTCGGAGGAATAAGAATGTTTGCCAAGCTTCTCACCGTCTCTGCCTTCACTCTCGCTCTTGCCTCAGGCGCGCTTGCCCAGACGAACAGCGGCGGGGGAAGTGATTCCAGCGGAGGCTCGACAGGTGGTGGGTCCACCGGTGAGTCTTCCAGCGATACGGGTGGATCCGGAAGCAACAGTGGCTCTACCGATGGTAGCTCCGCCAATAGCGGCACCAACACCAGCAACAGCAACAGCACGTCGACCCGTGACGACGATCGTTGCACCGAAACGAGCGCGGAAAAGACCACGTCCACCCCGAGCGGGACGATCCCGGAAGCAGCTTGCCCCGAGTGATCTGGGGACAGACTGATGTGAAAAGGCCGGTGTCATCACCGGCCTTTTTTCTTTCTCTGGAGACATCCAGACGCAGGAGGAGAGAATTTCCGCGATCGGGTGATAACTGAGACAGCTATTTCTTGTCGCCGACCGCTTGTCCGCAGAGAACACGGAATCTACATCTAGCCCAACAGAAGGCTTCATCATGACCCTCGACACCTCCGTTCTCGGTACCATCGGCAACACACCGCTCATCCGCCTGAAGAAGGCGTCGGAAGAGACAGGCTGCGATATCTTCGGCAAGGCGGAGTTCCTCAATCCCGGCCAATCCGTCAAGGATCGCGCGGCTCTGTTCATCATTCGCGACGCCGAACGCAAAGGGCTGCTCCGGCCCGGCGGCATTATTGTCGAGGGAACCGCCGGCAACACCGGCATCGGCCTGACGCTGGTGGCGAAGGCTCTCGGCTACCGCACCGTGATCGTCATCCCCGAGACCCAGAGCCAGGAGAAGAAGGACGCGCTGCGGCTCCTGGGCGCCGAACTGGTCGAGGTCCCGGCGGTCCCCTACAGGAACCCCAACAACTACGTGAAGGTGTCGGGACGCCTCGCGGAGGAGTTGGCGAAGAGCAATCCCGCCGGTGCCATCTGGGCGAACCAGTTCGACAATGTCGCCAACCGCGAGGCGCATGTGGGGGCAACCTCCACCGAGATCTTCGAGCAGACCGACGGCAAGGTGGACGGCTTCATCTGCGCCGTCGGCTCCGGCGGCACGCTTGCCGGCGTTGCCCAGGGTCTGCGGGCCAGGAAGCCGGGTGTGAAGATCGGCCTGGCGGATCCCGAGGGCGCTTCGCTCTATGAATATTACGCCCATGGCGAGCTGAAGTCGGAAGGCTCCTCGATCACCGAAGGCATCGGCCAGGGCCGCATCACGGCAAACCTGGAGGGCTTCAAGCCCGACTATGCCTATCGCATCTCGGATGCCGAGGCGCTGCCGCTGATCTTCGATCTGGTCGAGCACGAGGGCCTTTGCCTCGGCGGATCATCCGGTATCAACATCGCCGGTGCGATGCGCCTTGCGCGGGATCTCGGACCGGGGCATACCATCGTCACCATCCTGTGCGACTACGGCAACCGCTACCAGTCGAAGCTCTTCAACCCGGACTTCCTGCGCTCCAAGGGACTGCCGGTGCCGGAATGGCTGACGACGAAGACCGAGATCGCAGTTCCGTTCGAGACAGTCTGAGACCCCATGCCCGTTGCTGCCCTCTTCCGAGACGATTTCTACCTGAAGACCGTCGAAGCCACCGTCACCGCCGTCCACGAGGATGGCGGGATAGAGCTCGACCAGACATGCTTCTATGCAACCTCCGGAGGGCAGCCCGGGGACACGGGTCATCTGGAACGCGCGGACGGGACCCGGATCCAGCTCGGACAGACCAGGCACGGCGCCAGCAAGGACATCATCCTCCACGTGCCTCTCGACGGGCAGCCGCAGCCCTTCGTCGGCGAACGGCTCAAGCTCGCCATCGACTGGGATCGCCGCCACCGCCTGATGCGCATGCACACGGCCTGCCATCTCCTGTCCGTGGTCTGCCCGCACCCGATCACGGGCGCTGCCGTCGGCGAAGATGATTCCCGCGTCGACTTCGACATGAGCGAGACGATCGACAAGGACGCGGTGACGGCGCAGCTGATGGCGCTCGTGAATGCGGATCATCCGGTCTATCTCCAGTGGATCACCGACGAGGAGCTTGCAGCCAATCCGGGCATCGTGAAATCGAAGAACGTACGCCCTCCCGTCGGGCTCGGGCGCGTCAGCCTGGTCTGCATCGGCGACAACTCCAGCGTTGACAGCCAGCCCTGCGGCGGCACACATGTGGCCCGGACCGGAGAGATCGGCGCCATCCACATTGCCAAGATCGAAAAGAAGGGCAAGGAGAACCGGCGGTTCCGCATTCGCTTCGGCGAAGCTCCGGCGGAAATCTGACGCCAATCAAATGAGGATGCCCATGACCCAGTCCAGCCGTTTCGTCGTTTCGTCCGAATGGCTCGAGGGGGAGCTCGGCAGCCCCGACCTGCGAATCGTCGACGCCTCCTTCTACCTCCCCGCCCAGAAGCGGGATGCGGACGCCGAGTATGCGGCGGGCCATATTCCGGGCGCCGTCCGTTTCGATCACGACAAGATTGCCGACCATTCCACCGATCTGCCGCACATGGTGCCCTCGCCCGCGGCGTTCGCGGAGGCGGTCGGCAAGATGGGAATCAGCGAGACCGACCGGATCGTCATCTACGATGGACCCGGCATCTTTTCCGCCCCGCGCGGCTGGTGGCTGTTCCGCGTCATGGGCGCCCAGAACGTCTTCGTTCTCGATGGCGGCCTCGATGGCTGGCGGCGCGAGGGCCGACCGCTCGAAACAACCGTTCCAACGCCCGAAGAACGCCTCTTCACGCCGGCCCTGCAGCCGGAAAAGGTCATCGATCTCGACACGATGAGACTGATCGTCGATGCCGGTACCATACAGATCGCCGACGCTCGCGGCGCGGCGCGCTTCGAGGGAACGGAGCCGGAGCCGCGTCAGGGGCTTCGGTCCGGACATATGCCCGGCGCCCGCAACCTGCCGTCCAATCTGTTTTCCGCCGAGGGCAAGCTGAAGCCCGTGCCGGAGCTGCGCGCGATTCTGGAAGGCGCCGGCCTCGATCTCGACCGTCCGGTGGTGACGAGCTGCGGCTCGGGCGTCACGGCCGCGATCATCACGCTTGCGCTCCACTCCGTGGGGCACGAGGACAATGCACTTTATGACGGGTCGTGGACGCAGTGGGGTGGACACTCCGACACGCCGGTCGTCACCGGTCCCGCAGCGGACAGGACCTGAACGCATGGCCAAGATACCCACGCCCCTGACGGCGCATGTCACCCAGCTCGAGATGACGGCGCCGCCCAAGGCCTCGCTTCCGGTGCCCGTGAACCTGCAGACGGCCGTCATCCGGGCGCCGGACATCCCGCTGCATTTCTACCGCTATCTCTACCGGCAGGTCGGCAAGCGCTGGCACTGGTACAACCGGCTGAAGATGACCGACGAGCAGCTTGCAGCCATCATCCACAACCCTCGGGTTTCGGTGACCGTGCTCTACGTCAACGGCGCGCCGGCCGGCTTCTTCGAATTGTCGAAGGAAAACGGTGACTGGACCGAACTCTCCTATTTCGGCCTCTTCGAACATGCCATCGGGCTCGGGATCGGCAAATGGTTCCTGCTGCAGGCGCTCTACGCCGCCTGGCAGGACATGCCGCAGAAGGTGACGGTCACGACCAACACGCTGGATCACCCGCGGGCGCTGCAGCTCTACCAGATGATGGGCTTTCAACCCGTGTCGACCAGCGAAGCCATCGTGCAGCCGATGACCGACAAAGAGCTGTTGAAGGTGCTCGACGGCTAACATCGCAGGAATCGGGTGGCTGGTCCGGTAGCAATCATGATGGATGAGCGGGTCCAACACGGAGACCGCCCATCATGCCCCCGCTGATCTTTACCGCCATGCCCGCCGAACATGCCCATGCGCTGCAGTCCGGAGCCGATGACGCCTATGGGCGCCGGCCGGAGCGGATGGTGTCACCCGGCGGCGGCATGCCGTGCCGCCACTGCCTCGACCATATTGCGGAAGGCGCGGATATGCTCGTTGTCGCCTACCGTCCGTTTCCTGCGCTGCAGCCCTATGCGGAAACGGGGCCGATCTTCCTGCATGCGGAAGCATGCCCGCGTTACGCGGCGACCGAAGTGCCGCCGCCGATCCTCACCACCAGTCCCGACTTCATTCTCCGCGGCTATGGCGCCGACGACCGCATCGTCTATGGAACAGGGGCAGTGACACTTCAAAAGAACATCGTCTCCCGTGCGGATGAGCTGCTGGCGCGGGCGGATGTCGCCTATGTCCATGTCCGTTCGGCGCGCAACAATTGCTATCAGTGCCGGGTAGACCGGGCCTGACCGACGTCAGCCGTTTGAACTCCAACCCGCGATCTGCTGCGGCAGGCAGGGCGGCCGTCATCGCAGCCGCCCTGCCCTCCCCAACCGTCAGGCGACGGCCAGCAGGCTCTCCGGGGCATGCGCCTCATATCCCAGCGCCTCGGCAACCGCCGCATTGGTGACGCGTCCCCGGTGGACATTGAGGCCATTGCGCAGGTGCTTGTCCTCGGCAAGCGCGCGAAGCCCACGGTCCGCCAGCGCCAGGCCGTATTGCAGCGTCGCATTGTTCAGCGCATGCGCCGACGTCACCGGCACCGCGCCCGGCATGTTGGCGACGCAGTAGTGGACGATGCCCTCGACCTCGTAGGTGGGGTCCGAATGGGTCGTGGCATGGGAGGTCTCGAAGCAGCCGCCCTGATCGATCGCGACGTCGACCATGACCGCGCCCTGTTTCATGCCCGACAGCATGTCGCGGCTGACAAGCTTCGGTGCCGCAGCGCCCGGGATCAGCACTGCCCCGATCACCAGGTCGGCTGCAAAGACCTCCTCTTCCAGGGCATCGATGGTGGAGTAGCGTGTGTGGACGCGGCCGTTGAAGATGTCGTCCAGCTGGCGCAGGCGCGGCAGCGAGCGGTCGATGATCGAAACATCGGCCCCCAGGCCGACCGCCATCTTCGCCGCATGCAGGCCGACGACGCCGCCGCCGATCACCGCAACCTTGGCCGGCAGCACGCCGGGCACGCCGCCGAGCAGGATGCCGCGGCCGCCGTTCGCCTTCTGCAGGGCAGTGGCGCCGGCCTGGATGGCGAGCCTGCCGGCAACTTCCGACATCGGCGCCAGCAGCGGCAGGCCGCCGCGCTCGTCGGTCACCGTCTCGTAGGCGACGGCCGTCACGCCGGATGCGAGCAGCCCCTTCGTCTGCTCCGGGTCGGGCGCCAGATGGAGATAGGTGTAAAGGATCTGCCCCTCGCGAAGCTGCGCCCATTCCTGCGGCTGCGGCTCCTTGACCTTGACGATCATGTCCGACCTCTCGAACACTTCCTTCGCCGTGCCGACGATCCGGGCGCCGGCGGCCACATAGGCGCCGTCGTCGGCGCCGATCCCGGCGCCGGCCTTCGTCTCGATCAGCACCTCATGGCCGTGCGCCACATATTCGCGCACCGCGCCCGGCGTCAGGCCGACACGATATTCATGGTTCTTGATTTCCTTCGGGCATCCGACACGCATGCAGCGTTCCTCTCCTCTGATGGCATTCCGCCAGTTGTTCTGAGGATGAAACCAGACCAAAAAACGCAAGCAATGTCCTTGCGAAGGTGGATTGGCTTCCGCCGGATTTTCGTGGATATTTGCAAGGTGACGCCAGCTTTCCGGAGATACTTGCAAGTGCAGCAGCCAGACTCCATCGATCTTGCAATGATGCGGATCCTCCAGCAGGAGGGACGGATCTCCAACGCAGAGCTTGCCCAGCGGGTCGGGCTGTCGCAATCGGCCTGTTCGCGCCGTCTGGCGGCACTGGAGTCCGACCAGATCATCAGCGGTTATCACGCGCGCCTTTCCAACAAGGCGCTCGACTACAAGATGATGGTCATCGTCCATATCTCGCTGTCGGGGCAGTTTGCCAAGACGCTCACCGAGTTCGAAGCGGCGGTGAAGCGTTGCCCCAATGTTCTCGTGTGTTACCTGATGTCCGGCGAATACGACTACATCCTGCGCGTGGCCGCCAAGGATCTCGAAGACTACGAGCGCATCCACCGCGACTGGCTGTCGGCGCTGCCGCATGTGGTCAAGATCAACTCGAGCTTTGCCCTGCGCGAGATCATCGACCGTCCGAACGTGGGGCTCTGAGCACACCCTCACCGCCCGCAGGACCTACAACCGGGCGGCCCGAACATTTTTAGCGGTCGTCGTAGGCCTGTTTCAATTTTTGTCAGTTACCAATCGAGGCAGAAGAACAACAGCAGGTGTGATCCATGCCGTCGCCGATCCTCAGCATGAAGGTGCGTTCCGCGCCACGTCGCAAAACGCGCGTTGCCGGCACGGTGAAATATTTCGGCCAGACCGCCGAGGGTCGGGTCGTCGACCTCTCCGCCGTCGGCCTGGCGCTTGATCTTGCGGGTCCTTTCCACGCTGCAAATGGCAGTCCGGTGAAAATCGAGAGCGAAGAACTCGGCGTTCTGGAAGGTGTCGTGAAGTGGTGCCACGCCGGTCGCCTCGGCATAGAGTTCCGCCCGAATTCGAACGCCGCCGCGCAGGTCTCCGCCTATTTTCGATTCTTCCATCGGGACATCAAACCGATCCTGGCCCGTTAGCCAGCTTACCTTTGCTCCGCCTCGATGCTGAAGTTATAGGGCTTAACATCGCGTGCACCAAAGGATCTGGCGAGGTCGTTCCAGTAGCTCCTGTTCACTCCGACGTCCAATGTCACAGGTCCTTCTCCTGCCACACGGGATGTGTCCAACTGCCTCAAATCCAATTCTGCCGGGTTCGTCGCTGGCCCCTTGAACAGAAGAACCTCAGTATCGTCAGGCACCGAGAGCGCATTCGGCGAAGAGGGCACTAGCGGCTCGATCGCAATCGGCCTTCCGTCTGCCCCCAGGAAGGTAACGGAGCAATCCACGCACGCCTGCCCGGGGAAGCTGCCGTCCAGTTTCAGTTGGACATCTGGAGGTATCGCGCCAGACTGGGCGTGCGCCGTGCCGATAATCCGAAATTGAACTGCGTCGGCCACCTTCAACTGGCTCGGTTCTTGCTGCGCACCGCTCACATAGGTGAGAATGGATGCCGGTGCTCCAAGACCGATCAACAGAGCCTTCTGTGCGCTCTGGCTTTCGTAGACGGCAGCCATCAGCGCTCCGATCACGAAATAGATGATCATCGGCACGCTCGCCACGAGGATGGCGATCCAAATGTTCGGGGCGGTCATGAGCCATATGGCGATTATGCCGTTGTTCCATGCCTGCGACTTCTCCTGCAGGCTCGGCAGCAAGCCGCCAATCCCACCCACCAAGATGATCTTCCACATGACGACCCCCAGTTGCAGTTGACGCTCCACCTTACACAAGGTTGCATAAACCATCAACACACTCATTAGCTGCGCTGCGATGTAGCGGAACTGTCACTTTCCCGGTGTACTTGGCTGTAATTGCGCCTAATCTCGCCTTGGCAAACCGTCCCTACCGGAGTTCCCCATGTCGTCGTCCCCTCTCCTCCCGATCACCCGCCGCTCCCTGCTCGGTGGCCTTGCCGCCACCTCGGCGCTCGTCGTGCTGCATCCCTTTGCGGCACGCGCGCAGGCCAACCAGGCGCATCTGCGGATCATGGAAACCACCGACATCCACGTCCACGTCTTTCCTTACGACTATTACGGCGACAAGCCGAACGACACGATGGGTCTTGCCCGCACCGCCTCGATCATCGATTCGATCCGCGCCGAGGCCGGCAATTCGATGCTGATCGACAATGGCGACTTCCTGCAGGGCAATCCGATGGGCGATTATATCGCCTACGAGCGCGGCATGAAGGAAGGCGACCGGCATCCGGTCGTCAAGGCCATGAATGTGCTCGGCTACGACGCCGGCACGCTCGGGAACCACGAGTTCAACTACGGCCTCGACTTCATGTTCAAGGTGCTCTCCGGCGCCGGCTTCCCTTACGTCTGCGCGAACCTCACCAAGGGCCAGCTGGCCTCCGACCCGAAGCAGGACGACCTGTTCTTCAAGCCCTATGTGATCCTCGAGAAGGAGATCCGCGACGGGTCCGGCGCCACGAGCCCAGTCAAGGTCGGCTTCATCGGCTTCGTGCCGCCGCAGATCATGCTGTGGGACGCCAAGCACCTCGAAGGCAAGGCACAGACGCGCGACATCGTCGAGGCCGCCCAGGCCTGGGTGCCGGTGATGCGCGAGGAAGGCGCCGACATCATCGTCGCGCTGTCGCACTCGGGCATCGACGGCTCGGGCATGAGCGAGCGCATGGAAAATGCCTCGCTCTATCTTGCCGGCGTCGACGGCATCGATGCCGTCTTCACGGGGCACCAGCATCTCGTCTTCCCCGGCCCGAAGGATTTCGAGGGCATTGCCGGCGCCGATGCCGTCAAGGGCACGCTGATGGGCAAGCCCGCCGTCATGGCCGGCTTCTGGGGCTCGCACATGGGCCTCATCGATCTGCTGCTGGAGAAGGACGGCAACAGCTGGAAGATCGTCGACTTCGCCACCGAAGCGCGGCCGATCTACCATCGCGACGCCGATCGCAAGGTCGTCGCCGACGTCAAGGACAAGCCGGAAGTGCTGGCCGCCGCCAAGGAGGATCACGAGGCGACGCTTGCCTATGTCCGCCGCCCGGTCGGCAAGACCTCGGCACCGCTCTATTCCTACTTCGCTCTCGTGGCGGACGATCCCTCGGTGCAGATCGTCGCCAACGCGCAGGTCTGGTACATCAAGGAGATGCTGAAGGACGGCGAATACAAGGACTATCCGGTCCTCTCCGCCGCCGCTCCCTTCAAGGCCGGTGGCCGTGGCGGTGCGGAATACTACACGGACGTCCCGGCCGGCGACATCGCCATCAAGAATGTCGCCGATCTCTACCTCTACCCGAACACGGTACAGGCGGTGCTGATCACCGGCGAGCAGGTGAAGAACTGGCTGGAAATGTCGGCCGGCATGTTCAACCAGGTCGAGCCGGGTGCCAAGGATGCGCCGCTGATCAACTCCGGCTTCCCGTCCTACAACTTCGACGTCATCGACGGTGTCAGCTACCAGATCGACCTGTCGCAGCCGCCCCGCTTCGACAAGGACGGCGCGCTGGTGAATGCGGGCTCGCACCGCATCGTCGACCTGCAGTTTGACGGCAAGCCGATCGATCCGGCGCAGAAGTTCGTCGTCGCCACCAACAACTACCGCGCCGGCGGCGGCGGCAAGTTCCCGGAGATCGCCGGCGACAAGGTGATCTTCGTGGCGCCCGACACCAACCGCGACGTGGTCGTCCGCTACATCATGGATCAGGGCACGATCAATCCGTCGGCGGACGCCAACTGGTCGTTCAAGCCGATGGAAGGCACGACGGCGATCTTCGAGACCGGGCCGAAGGGCCGCGAGTATGCCGCGGAGATCAAGGGTGCGACGATCGAGGACGCCGGCGACGGCGCCGAGGGATTCGCGAAATTCCGTCTGGTGCTCTAGAGCGAGCACCAGACGCCGCAGTTGCAATCCCAAGGCCGCCGTCAGGCGGCCTTTTTCGTCGGGCCTGCCAGCTTCTGCAGAAGCAGTTTCAGCTCCGGCGGCGGTGCCTTCTCAAGGCGACGATAGTCGCTGCCGTCGCGGTTCCTGCGCATCAGTCCGAGATCGACGAGATCGCGGCGCAGGAGCGCCGCATCGCCGAACAGATGAAACCCGTTCAGGAGATCGCCGATCTCACGTTCGGAGAAGCTGCGCTTCGGCGGGATCCGCGACCAAAGCGACCACAGGCAGAGCTCCTGCTGGGAACGCTTGCTCGGCCAGCGGATGATCCGGCCGTCCGTGTCGAACACACGAAGGGTCCTGGCCACGCGCGTCTCGTCGGCCGGCGGCGGCGCTTCAACACCTGCGACACCGTCCGGGAACGCAACTGTCGTTCCGGCGCTGGATCGGAAGTGCTGGTAGTTGCGATAGCCGCCTGCCCTGCTCAACAGGTTGAGCATCTCGACATGGCTCGGGGCATGGTCAAGCCTGGCGATCTGGTCGCGCAGCGATTTGGCGAAGGCCGACAGGTCGGCGACTTCCATCGGGAAGATGGTTCTGGTCATCTCTTATCCTCGACGTGCCGGTCCATTTTAGGTGTCGATGGTCGCCGTCTTGTCGAGCAGGCACGGGATAAGTGCTGATGATCTCTTCTAATGCAGGTTTAGCTTCCCTTGCGGGACGGCGACGCCTCGGTGAACTGCTGACCGGTGGGGGATTTGTAGCCGGACCACCGCCGTCCGTCAATCTGCCGCTCCACCAGCGGCGGCCAGCCCGAGGTTTTAGTCCCTCATAAATCGGAGCGCGTCGCTTAAGTAAAATTTACGTTAGCCCTCCAATGTCGGATCTCGCCACAACAGGGGACGGGGAAATGTTCGGGAACTACTCAGCAGGCAAGTCGCCCAGCGACGATATGGCAGCATTATCCCGCTCTCAGGCGCTGATCTGGTTCAGGCCGGACGGGACGGTCCTCAAGGCCAACGAGAACTTCTGCAAGACGCTCGGCTACGACAGCAAAGAGATCGTCGGGAAGCATCACCGCGTCTTCTGCGAGGACGCCATCCGCAATTCTCCCGACTACGCGCAGTTTTGGCAGGCTCTGGCAGAGGGGCGGTTCCAGCAAGGCCAGTTCCGACGTCAGACCAAGGATGGCAACGATGTCTGGATCGAAGCCAGCTACAATCCCGTCTACCATAGTGGCAAGGTCGTCGGTATCCTGAAGATTGCCTCCGACATCACCACGACCAGGATTGCTGCGCTTCATGACGAGAATCGCCTGCGTGCCATCGACAAGTCCCAGGCCATCATCGAGTTCGAGCCGGACGGCACAATCGTCCAGGTCAACGACAACTTCCTGCACGCCATGGGCTATGCCGCGGCCGAGGTCGTGGCGCAGCATCACAGGATGTTCTGCGACAAGTCGTATGTCTCCTCCGTGGAGTATGCGAAATTCTGGGAGCGCCTGCGGGCCGGCGAATTCATCGCCGACAATTTCGTGCGCGTCGGCAAGGGCGGGCGCCAGGTCTGGATCCAGGCCGCCTATACGCCCGTGTTCAGCTCGCGCGGCGTGGTTTACCGCGTCGTCAAGGTCGCTACCGATATCACCGCCCGCATGGTCGCGGTGGAAACCATCGGCAAGGCGATCTCGCAGATGGCGCATGGCAACCTGACCATCTCGATCGACAAGCCGGTGGACGCGGCCCTGGAGCAGACCCGCGCCGACTTCAACATGGCAGCACGGGCGCTGGAGAAGGCGATGCTTGCCATCCGTGTCTCCGCCGAATCGTTGAATGCCAACGCCAATGTCGTCAACTCGGTGTCCGACGATATCGCCAAGAATGCCGAAAAGCAGGCGGCCTCCGTCGAGGAGACGGCATCGGCGCTGGAACAGATCACCACGACGGTTCGCGACTCCAGCCAGAGAGCGAACGAGGCCAGCCGGCTGGTGGCCGCCACCCGCAGCAGCGCGGAAACCTCCGGAAAGATCGTCCTGCAGGCCACGACCGCTATGCAGGAGATCGCCCAGTCCTCCCGCGAGATCGAGAACATCATCGGCGTCATCGACGGCATCGCGTTCCAGACCAACCTGCTGGCCCTCAACGCGGGCGTCGAGGCCGCTCGTGCCGGCGATGCCGGGAAAGGCTTCGCCGTCGTCGCGCAGGAGGTGCGCGAGCTGGCGCAGCGTTCCGCCAATGCCGCCAAGGAAATCAAGGGGCTGATCTCATCGGCAGCACAGGCCGTGCAGCACGGCGTTTCCCTGGTCGACCAGACCGGGGACGCGCTCAAGCAGATCGTCCTGCAGGTGCAGGAGGTCGACGAGAACGTTCAGGCGATCTCGGTGGCATCCCGTGAACAGGCTCAGGGCATCGGCGAAATCAACAATTCGATCAGCGTGCTCGACCAGGGCACTCAGAAGAATGCGGTCACGGTCGAGGAGGCCAATGCCGTATCGCAGACGCTGGCCCAGGAGGCCCAGAGCCTCTATGCGCTGGTGGCGCAGTTCCAGGTTTCCGGGGAAGAGGTGGCCAACCAGCGCCAGACGTTCCGGCGAGCCGGATAGGCCGTTTGGCAATGTCGCACGGTTGGGCAACCTGTCGCTTGCGACATCCTGTCAGCTCGCCAGATCCACGGTTCTGACCCGTTCCGCAAACGGGCGATCTGCACCGGCGGCATGACAATTCGACAGCGTCGCCCGAAAGGCATCGATCAGCCAGGTCCCCGCGGGGCCTGGCGGATTGGATACCTTGCGAAGCGCATAGATCGGATATTCCCCCTGCTCGTAGGCGTCGAGTTTCAGCGCCACGAGCCGGCCGCTCTGCAAGTCCTCGCGGACCAGCGAAGACGGCAGGCCGCCCCAGCCAAGACCGCCGCGAATGAGCTGATGTTTCGTGGCAATATCGCTGACCCGCCAGGTCTTGTAGGACAGGACGTTGAAATTGCGGCCATCCGTCAGGCCGGACGCATCGGTGACCACCAGTTGCGTCTCCTCGCGGACGTCGGACAGGGTCAGCGGCCGGTCGATCCGCCCCAGGGGATGCTCGGCGGCGGCGACGGGCACCATGTAGGAATGGCCGATCTTTTCCGCGACGATCGTGTCGTCCTGCTTCAGCAGTGCACCGCCCAGTCCGATCCCGGCCCGGCCGGTGGCGACCATGTCCATGACCATGCCGAGTTCGCCAACGTTGAGGTTCAGGGCAACCGTCGGGAACCGCCTGCCGAACTCCCGCAACTCATCGACCACGACCTCGGCCGGCACCATGACGCTGATGGCAAGCGAAAGCTCCGGCTCCAGCCCTTGCTTGAAGCTCTTGGCCCTCGCCCGCATGACCTGCAGGTCGGCGACGATGCGGCGCGCATCCGGCAGCATCGCGCTGCCCGCGTCGGTCAGCCTCGGCTGGCGCAGGCCGCTGCGTTCAAACAGCGGTGCCTCGAGCTGCGCCTCAAGGTTGGCGATCGTGTAGCTGATGACCGATTGCGCCCTGTTCAACGCGCGGGCGGCGGCCGAAAAACTGCCCGTCTCGGCGACGGCGAGAAAGACCTGCAACTGGTCGAGGGTCGGATTGGCATCCATGCATCTATCCAATCAATCGATATGAACCTTCTAGATTATCAAGGTTAAATCGATGGGCGGCAAGACTTATCTGATGGCTGACGGCGACCGATGCGTCGCCCACGACCTCCCAAGTCGACCACCGATCAAGCCAAGGAAGATTGCCATGTCATCCATCCTTCTCGTTACCTCGAGCCCCCGCGACGATTCGCTCTCGACCAAGGTCGCCTCCGCCTTCGTCGACAAGCTGACCGCCCGCAAGCCGGAGACGGCTGTCGTCCATCGTGACCTCGGCAAGAAGCCGATCGCGCACCTCGACACCGTCACCACCTCCGCCATCCGCAAGCAGGCCGCCGACCGCAATCCGGAAGAGGCCGCCGCCGCCGCCGAATCCGACGAACTGGTCGCAGAACTGATGGCGGCCGATACGGTGGTGATCGCCACCGGCCTCATCAACTTCAACATCTATTCGACGCTGAAGTCCTGGATCGACAATGTCGCGCGCGCCGGCATGACCTTCCGTTACACCGCCGAAGGCCCAGAGGGTCTCGCCACCGGCAAGAAGGTCTATATCGTGCTCTCGGCCGCCGGGATCTATTCCGAAGGTCCTGCCATGGGCATGAACCACGCCACCCCCTACCTGAAGACGGTGCTCTCCTTCATGGGCATGACGGATGTCGAGGTGGTCTATGTCGAAGGCACGGCCTTCGGACCGGAAGCCTTCGACAAGGCGCTGGCGGATGCGGACGCGGCGATCTCTCGCCTGGCGCTGGCCGCCTGAGCCTGCCCGTCATTCAGATGCATAAACGGCCGCGGCAATCGCCGCGGCCGTTTTCGTGTGGATCTGCCAAACTTGTAAACGGCCTTAGGCCGAGCGGGACTTCTCGCCGTCGGCAAACAGCGAGGGGCCGTTCTGGTCGATGATCTGGCGCGCCTTGCGGAAGGTGCAGTCGACCGCCTCGTCCATCGAGGTGAAGACGTCGGCACGGATGAAATTGCGCACCAGCACCTCGCCGCCGACCTCCTTCTCGATGCGTCCGGCCAGCCGCAGCTGGTTGCCCTCGCGCAGCGGCGTCGCGAAGATCAGGCAGTCGCCATGGGTCTGGGGCTCGGCAGCGGGGGCCGCCGGAGCCTCCGCCCTGGAGCCGCCGGAGAAGATCGAGAGGATGCCGGAAAGGAAAGAAGCCATATGCGCTACCTATCATGATCGGGGGGTTGGAGAAAGACCTCGGCCGGCGTCACCGGCCGGTGACGCGCCTCAGATGATCAGGTTGGCGAGAATCTCGTTCTCGGTGATGTCCTGGTAGCCGAGGTCGGCGGCTTCGAAACGCGCCAGCAACCCCTCAAAATTGCGGGGGTCCCGGGTCTCGATCCCGATCAGGATCGAGCCGAAGTTGCGGGCCGATTTCTTCAGGTATTCGAAGCGCGAGATGTCGTCTTCCGGGCCGAGCAGGTTGAGGAAGTCGCGCAAGGCGCCGGGGCGCTGGGCCAGCCGCAGGATGAAGTATTTCTTCAGCCCTAGGTGGCGCATCGCCCGCTCCTTGACGTCCGGCAGGCGCTCGAAATCGAAGTTTCCGCCCGAGACCACCGCGACGACCGTCTTGCCTGCCAGGCGCTCGGGGCCGAGCATCTCGAGCGCCGTCAGCGACAGGGCGCCCGCCGGCTCCAGCACGAAGCCCTCGATGTTGAGCATCTCGGTGATCGTCACGCAGATGGCGTTTTCCGGTGCCAGCAGCACCTGCTCGGGCGCAAACCCCTTCAACGCCTCGAAATTCAGATCACCGATCCGGGCCACCGCGGCGCCATCGACGAAATTGTCGACCTTGGAAAGGCGCACCGCCACACCGGCCTCAAGGCTGCGGCGCAGGCTCGGCGCCCCCTCCGGCTCGACCAGCACGAAGCCTTCCGGCGGTATCTCGCCACGCAGATAGCCGGTGATTCCCGAGGAGAGCCCGCCGCCGCCGACCGGCAGGACCATCAGATCGGGCCGCACGCCGTCCGGCAGCTGTGCCATGATTTCGGCGGCGACCGTCGCCTGGCCCTCGATGATGTCGGCATGGTCGAAGGGCGGCACCATGTAGCCGCCGGTCTCCGCCACATAGGCGTTGGCGGCCGCATAGCACTGGTCGAAGATATCGCCGATCAGCCGGATGGTGATGAACTCGCCGCCGAACATGCGCGTCTTGTCGATCTTCTGCTGCGGCGTGGTCACCGGCATGAAGACGACGCCCGGCACCTGGAAATGACGGCAGACGAAGGCAAACCCCTGGGCGTGATTGCCGGCGGAGGCGCAGACGAAGGTCCGGTCCTTGCCGCCGGTTGCCATGACCTTGCGCAGGAAGTTGAAGGCGCCGCGGATCTTGTAGGAGCGCACCGGCGAGAGGTCCTCGCGCTTCAGCCAGACATCGGCGCCGTAGCGGCGGCTCAGATGCTCGTTCAACTGCAGCGGCGTCTCCGGGAAGATCTCCCGCAATGCCACGCTTGCCTCATCCACTGCCACTGTGTTCACGTCTGCTCCGTCCATTGAAATTCCAATGTCTTCCCGCTATGCCATAGCCAACCGCGAGAGACCAAATCATCTTTCGGACCACACGAGCAACCGGGTCACCATTTTGAACGCCAGTCTCCTCCGGCCGGCCATCTATATCGCGGCGCTCTGTGGCCTCTATCTGGCAACGGCCATGTTCCTGCCGGCGATGATGGATCTCTATTACGGGCACGACGACTGGCAGGTGTTTGCCCTCTCGGCCTTCATGGTCGGCGGCATCTCGCTGATGACGGCGCTTGCCACCCGCGGCGCGCCGCCGGTGTTCACCAAGCGGCTCGGCTTCCTGCTCGTCAACCTGCTCTGGGTGATCTTCTCGCTGGTGGGCGCGATCCCGCTCTATCTCGCCGATCACGACCTGAGCTTTGCCCAGTCGATCTTCGAATCGATCTCGGCGATCACCACCACCGGCTCCACGGTCCTCGTCGGCCTCGATGACCTGCCGCCCGGCATCCTGCTCTGGCGCTCGCTGCTGCAATGGCTCGGCGGCATCGGCATCGTCGCACTCGGGCTCTTCGTCTTGCCGTTCCTGCGCGTCGGCGGCATGTCCTTCTTCAAGCTGGAATCCTCCGACACCAGCGACAAGCCCTTCGCGCGGCTGGCGAGCTTCACGCGTGCCTTCATCGGCATCTATGTCGGCATCACGCTGGTCTGCGCCATCTGCTACGCTTGGGCGGGCATGAACCGCTTCGACGCGCTGAACCACGCGCTGACGACGGTCGCCACCGGCGGCTTTTCCACCCACGACGCATCGTTCGGCTATTTCAACAGCATTCCGCTGCTCTGGATCTCGACGGTATTCATGACGATCTGCAGCCTGCCCTTCTCGCTCCTGATCATCTTCGTGGTCCGCCGCCGGCTCGATTCGCTGCGCGACCCGCAGATCATCGTCTTCGTCGGCTATCTCTTCGTGTTCTCCGTGGCGCTCGGCGTCTATCACCACCTGAACAACGACGTCGGCCTCGGCACGGCGCTGGCGCATTCCTTCCACAACATCTCGTCGATCCTCTCGACCACCGGCTATGCCAGCACCGACTACACCGCCTGGGGACCGTTCGCCGTGGCGCTTGCCTTCTTCGCCACCTTCATGGGCGGCTGCACCGGCTCCACCGCCGGCGGCATCAAGGCCTATCGCTTCGTCGTGCTCTTCAACATCGTCGGCACCGGCCTGAAGCGGCTCGTCTATCCGAACGCCGTCTATTCCGTGCGCTACGGCAAGGCGGTGATCGAGCCCGAGGCGCAGCGCGGCATCTTCCTGTTCGTCGCGCTCTACATCTTCCTCTGGGCGGTGGGCAGCCTTGCCATGACGCTGCTCGGCTATGACTTCCTGACCTCGGCCTCCTCGGTCATCACGGCGCTCTCGAACGTCGGCCCGGGTATCGGCGACATCGTCGGCCCCGCCGGCAATTTCTCCACCATCAGCGACCCCGCCCTTTATCTGCTTTCGGTGATGATGCTCGCCGGCCGCCTGGAAATCCTGACTGTGCTCGTTTTGCTCACCCCGCTCTTCTGGCGCCAGTAGGGCGTCCTGACGCAGAGCGGCTGCGTACGGTGATGTCACGGATGGTGCGGACGGCGGGGGTCGAACCCGCATGACCGAGGCCGAGGGATTTTAAGTCCCTTGCGTCTACCAGTTTCGCCACGTCCGCGTCGGTGTTTCAGTAGCTTCCAAGGGCGGGAAATGGAAGGGCCGGGAAGAATGAATTGCTGATACCTGCTTCGGCCGCGGCGATCATACGATCACCGTAGCCCGGTCCGTCACCGCATGAAATGAATGTGTGGCCGCGCGTGATAGGGCGATGCCTCGATCCGGCCGTCGACGCGGAAGACGGTCTTCAGCAGGTCTTCCGTCATCACCTCCTCCGGCGTCCCTGCCGTCACGACGCGGCCCTCCTGCATGATGATCAGCTGGTCGCAGAACATCGCCGCATGGTTCAGGTCGTGCAGCGCGATGATGCTGGTGATCGAGAGGCTGGAGATGAGGCGCATCAGGCTGATCTGGTGCTGGACGTCGAGATGGTTGGTCGGCTCGTCGAGGATGAGTTCCTGCGGCGCCTGGGCCAGCGCCCTGGCGATATGCGTGCGCTGCCTCTCGCCGCCCGAGAGGCTCTGCCAGGGGTCGTTGCGCTTCTGCGTCATGCCGGCACGCTCCAGCGCCTCGGCCACGGCCGCGTCGTCGGCAAGCGTCCAGCCGGAAAACATCGAGCGGTGCGGAAAACGGCCGAGCTTCACCACGTCGACGACCTTGAGGCTGGCGTTCGTGGTGGCATGCTGCTCCACGAAGGCGACGCGACGCGCAATCTGGCGGCGGTCGATGCCTTTCAGGTCCTGGCCGTCGAGCGTGATGCGGCCGGCCTGCGGGCGCTTCAGCCCGGCGAGCAGGCGCAGCAGCGAGGTCTTGCCGGAGCCGTTGGGGCCGAGAAGGCCGAGCATCAGGCCCGGCTTCACCTCCAGCGAGACGCCGTCGATGATCGTCTTCTTGCCGATCCTCCAGACGAGGTTTTCCGCCCTGATGCTCATGATGCGCGCTGGAACCGATAGAGGATGACGGAAAAGACCGGCACGCCGACGAGCGCCGTCACGACGCCGATCGGCAGCACCTGCTGCGGAATGAGCGCCCGGGAGGCGATGTCGGCCAGCACCATGAAGATGGCGCCGAACACGGCACAGGCGGGCAGCAGCCGCACATGCAGCGGGCCGACGACGAAGCGTGCCGCATGCGGCACGACGAGGCCGACGAAGCCGATGGTGCCGACCATGCTGACGATGGTCGCCGTCATCACCGCCGTCAGCGCAAAGAGCGCGATGCGGGTGCGACCGACGTCGACGCCGAGTGCGGCGGCCGATTCGTCGCCGAAGGCGAAGGTGTCGAGCACCCGTGCATAGAAGAGGCAGATGACAAGTCCGAAACCGACGACGACGGAGACCAGAGCGAATTCCGGCCAGCGCACGCCGCCGAAGCTGCCGAGCAGCCAGAACATCACGTCGCGCGCCTGCTGGGCGTTGCCGGAGGTGGTGACCACATAGGAGGTCGCGGCGTTGAAGAGCTGAGAGGCGGCAACGCCGGCCAGGATCGTACGGTCCGCCCCGCCGCGCGTGCCGTTGGACAGGAGCGCCACGAAGAGGAAGGCGGCGAAGGCCCCGGCGAAGGCTCCGACGGAGAGCGTCACCGCGCCAGCCCCGACGCCGAGGATGACGATCGCCACCGCGCCGGTGGAGGCGCCGGCGGAAATGCCCAGCACATAGGGTTCGGCCAGCGGGTTGCGCAGCAGCGACTGCATGATCGCGCCCGAAAGCGCCAGGCCGGCGCCGCAGCACGAGGCGACCAGCGCCCGGCTCAGCCGGTAGTCCCAGATCACCGTCTCATGGATCCGGTTGAGCTCGACGGCGGTCCAGCCGAGGCGGTTGGTCACGGCGGCAAACGTCGTCGACAGCGGGATCGGCAGGTCGCCGATCCCGACGCTGATGCCGACGACGACGGCGATCAGCGCGAGGGACGCCAGAACTGACGCCCCGAGGACCAGCAGGCCCTGTATGGAACGTCCCGTCTCTGTCACTTCAAGAGACCGAGCGCCTTCATCTGCTCGGCCACCTGTTCGGCGCCGTAGATCGTGCGGATCGTCGGGTTCATCGCCTGGCCGTCCATCACCACGATCGCCTTGTTCTTCACCGCCGCGATCTGGCTGACGGCCGGATCGCTGTTCAGGAACGCGATCTTGGCTTCCGGCTTGTCGAGCTCCCAGCGGTTGCGGTCGAGACTGGCGACGACGATGACGTCGGGATTGGCGGCGATGATGCTTTCCCAGCCAAGCGTCGGCCATTCCGCTTCGGAGTCGATGGCGTTCTTGCCACCCAGCACGTCGGCGATGAAGCCCGAGGCGCCGTTCTTGCCGCCGAGATAGGCGTCGGCCGAGGGCGCGGGGCTGGAAAACCAGAAGACGTAGGACAGCGGCTTGCCGTCGGTGGAAACGCCGGCGCGCAAGGCTGCTTCACGGGCCTTGAAGTCCGCGATCAGCGCCTGGCCGCGGTCGGCGACGTCGAAGATCTGCGAGAGCTCGTCGATCTCCTGATAGAGAAGGTCCATGTTCCACAGTTCTTCGCGGCTGCCGTACTGGTCCTTCACCTCCTCCGTGCTGAGGCAGGTGCTGGGCGACAGGTAGGCCGGGATCTTGAGCCGCTCGAAATCCTCGCGCTTGGCGACCTTGCTGGTCGGGCCGATCAGGCTCGGCAGAGCGGCCGCGACGAAGTCGGGGTCCTGTGCCAGGATCGATTCGAAGGTCGGAAACTCCACCGTCAGCAGCGTCACCTTCTCGTTGGCCGCCGCCAGTTGCGGCAGCACCTTGCTTGGCCAGAAGGCGGTGGCGACCATCTTGTCCTCGAGGCCGAGCAGCAGCATGATTTCGGCGCTGTTCTGGCCAAGCCCGACGGCCCGCTCCGGCGCCTTTTCGAAGGTGACCTTCGCGCCGCAATTGTCGAGGGTCAGCGGATAGCTCGTCGGCGCGGCGAGAGCCGGCGCCACGGCAAAACCGAGCGTGATGCAAAGGCTGGAAACGGCGACAATCGATTTGAATGCGGTCACGAGAAACGTCCTTGTATTCGGCCCAGGGGCCTGTCGGAAAAGGCGGTTGCGGTATAACCCTCCTGCCGCGACAAAAACAAGAGGAATACAATCATATATTCATCGCGGCAGGGAGCCTTCCCCGAAAAGCCCGTCCTCGTTCCTTAGCCAGCTTCGCGCAATGTTCCGGGCGTCTTCTGCGGCATCATTTTTTTTGGAGCAGAACGAATGACTTGTGCAGCTGCGGTTTACGCAGAAGACCCAGATCCCGTGTTTGCAGACGATATCCAGCGCTCCGCCTGGGCGATTGCGGCGCGACACCTGACGGCGGGGCAGAAGGATGTCACGAAGATGATTGCCGACGGCATGCAGCAGGAGCGCGCGCGGTGCGTCGACCTCGTCCACGCGGCGCTCGGCGCGGACGCGGACCTCGGCGTCTTCGTCGCAAATCCCCGCTACAACTGGTAGCGCGATGCGGCATCGGCGCACCGGGTGGCAGGCTGCGGCTCCTCGTCCGCAGCGCCCGCACCACGGCAGAGGGCAAAAATGTTCCAACCGTACCGGAAGAGCGGCAACTGCACTCGCGGCCCCGCAGGCCGCATGTAAGATACCTCTGCCCGATTGAGAAAGCCGGGCTTTTTCCCCTTATTGCCCTGTCTCGCGACAGGGCTTTTTTTTCGCATTCTATACGGGTGGTCCGGTTCGGGACGGTGAGGCGTTAGCTGGCGGTCAACCAGAAAAGACAGCCGATCTCGACTTGCCGCTTTTTGACGCCATCTTCCATGGGTCGCGTGGACTGTTTGCGCGGCCGGGAGCCTCGGTGCACTCCCCTGCCCCAAACCGGGGCTCCCGTCAGGCGCAATCGTTGGTGCGGTCCGGTCGCATCGACCGGCGGTCGGTATCGACACAAAAAAACGCGGCCCGGGAGCCGCGTTTCTGAAAGGTTCGTTAGGAGCGATCAGGCGGAAAGCTTGGCTGCCAGCTTTGCCACATAGCCGCCCTGATAGCGGGCGCCGTCGAGTTCTACGGCCGAGGGCTGGCGGGAGCCGTCGCCATCGGTGATGGTGCTGGCGCCATAAGGCGAGCAACCCTTCACTTCTTCGACGCCCGTCTGCCCCTGGAAGGCATAGGGAAGGCCTGCCACGACCATGCCCTGGGCCAGGAAGGTCGGGAGGAAGCCGAGGATCGTCGATTCCTGACCACCGTGCTGGGTGGCGGTCGAGGTGAAGGCGGAGCCGAGCTTGCCGACGAGCTTGCCCTCGGCCCAGAGACCGCCGGTCTGGTCCCAGAAATTGCGCATCTGCGAAGCCATGGTGCCAAAGCGCGTGCCGGCACCGACGATGATGGCGTCGTATTCGACAAGTTCCGCCACGGTGGCGATCTCCGCCTCCTGGTCGAGCTTGTAGTGCGAAGCCTTGGCGAGGTCTTCAGGAACGAGTTCCGGCACCCGCTTGATGGTGACGTCGGCACCGGCAGAGCGGGCGCCTTCCGCAACGGCCTTGGCCATTGTCTCGATGTGTCCATAGGCGGAATAGTAGAGAACCAGTACCTTGGCCATGCTTCGTCTCCGTTCAGGGTTGGTTTTGCAGAAGTGGGAATTGCTCTAGACGCTTCGCGCCGGAACCGCAGCCCCTGCGCTGGTCGACGCAGTGTTCGCATTTAGAAGACGAACACGGTTGATCCGTCTTCGGTTCCGAAACGAAGAAGATTCTCACCGTCGCACGACAGGCTCTTCTGTCCGGACCGAATCGGGCCTAGGACTGTCAGACCCCATGCAGAACATCAGGACACGCCATGTCACAGACTGCCTCCCCGTCCACGGTCGTCACCGCCGCCATGCTCGCCATCGGCGATGAGCTCCTCTCCGGCCGCACCAAGGACAAGAACATAAGCCACCTCGCCGACATGCTGACGCTGGCCGGCATCGACCTGAAGGAGGTCCGCATCGTTTCCGACGAGGAGGAGGCGATCGTCGAGGCGCTGAATGCGCTGCGCGGCCGCTACACCTATGTCTTCACCTCGGGCGGGATCGGCCCCACCCATGACGACATCACGGCCGATTCGATCTCCAGGGCCTTCGGGCTGCCGTGCATTCACGATCCCGATGCGATGCAGCTGCTCGCGGAAATGTACCAGCGCCGCGAGATGGAGTTCACCGAGGCGCGCCAGCGGATGGCCCGCATGCCGAAGGGCGCCCGACACATCGCCAATCCGGTTTCCACGGCGCCCGGGTTCATCGTCGAAAACGTCTATGTCATGGCCGGCGTGCCGCAGGTCTTCCAGGCGATGCTCGACAACGTCCTGCCGGAACTGCGGACGGGATCGAAGATGCTGTCCTGCGCCATCGCCTGCCCCTTCGGAGAAGGCGACATCGGAACGCCACTGGCGGCAATCCAGAAGGCGCATCCGCAGACCAGCATCGGCTCCTACCCCAAGTATGACGGCAAGCGGTTCTCGACCGAAATCGTCGTGCGGGCCAGAGAGCAGGCGGAAGTCGATGCGGCGGTGGCAGACGTGCAGCAGATGGTGCAGGATCTGGAGGAGAAACACCTGGCCCCGAACGGCACCGCGGATGCCTGACGCGTCGTCAACCGGCGGACGAATGGCCGCGGGTTGACCGGCATCAAGGAAGGCGCGAGGCTGCAGGGCCAGATTGGCGCAGACGGACAGGAACAGTTCAGGGGAGAGACCATGACATACAAGACGATCGTCGCCATTCTCGACACGCCGGCGCATGCGGCGCAGATCACCGATTTCGCCTTGTCGGTGGCGGCAGGCTTCGACGCGCATGTGCTCGCCATCCATGCCGAGACGCTGGCGGCCGTGCCGTTGATCGCGCCGATGGAGATCCCCGATCCGGCCGCCATCGAGGCCCTGCAGGCGATGGCGCGGCGGGAAACGGCCGATGTGGAGAAGATCTTCCGGGAGCGGGTCGCCCGCGACACCGTCCCTTCCGACTGGCGCAGCTTCGTCTCGCCGGCCGGCTATGCCTCGTCCTCGGTGCTCGAGACCATCCGGGCCGCAGACCTGATCATCGCCAGCCAGGGCGATCCGGCGAGCGAAAGCCGCTCCGAGCTCGAAAGCCTGCTCTTCGACAGCGGGCGGCCCGTGCTTCTCGTGCCCTACATCATGAAGGTGCCGAAGGCGATCCGGCGCGTGATGATCGCCTGGAACGGCTCCCGCGAAGCGGCGCGCGCCACCTTCGATGCCCTGCCGCTCCTGAAGAAGGCCGACAGCGTCGAGATCTTCTGCGTCGATCCGCCGGAGAGGCCCAACCAGCTTCCGGATATGGCCGGCGTCGAGCTTGCCGCGGCCCTTGCCCGCCACGGCGTCAACGTCACGCTCACCGCTCAGGAAGGCGGCGGGGTGTCGGCGGCGGACGCGATCGAGAACCGGCTGTCCGACAACAGCGTTGACCTTCTGGTGATGGGCGCCTACGGCACGTCGCGGTGGTGGGAAATGCTGTTTGGCGGCGTCACCCGCAGCCTGCTCGAATCGATGACCGCCCTGTCCCTGATGTCGCGGTAACCACCGCGGCCGACAGTCTTGCCTTCGGCGCGGATTCCCGGCTAAGAGCGAGGGCACTTCCTGTGCTCTCGCGAATGGCCCTCTCATGTCTCTTCCAGAAAAAGCCTTCCCCCTCTCCTGGGATCAATTCCACCGTGATGCGCGGGCGCTCGCCTGGCGCCTGGCCGGCATGGGCCAGGAGTTCCGCGCCATCGTCTGCATCACCCGCGGCGGGCTGGTACCGGCTGCCATCATCTCCCGCGAGCTCAACATCCGGCTGATCGAGACGGTGTGCATCGCCTCCTACCACGACTACGTCAATCAGGGCGAAATGAACCTGCTGAAGGGCGTGACACCCGAGCTGTCGGTGAATGGCGGCGAAGGCGTGCTCGTCGTCGACGACCTGACGGATACGGGCAAGACCGCCTCGGAAGTGCGCGGCATGCTGCCGAAGGCGCATTTTGCCTGCGTCTACGCCAAGCCCTCCGGCGTGCCGATGATCGATACCTTCGTCACCGAGGTCAGCCAGGACACCTGGATCTATTTCCCCTGGGACATGGGCTTTGCCTATCAGGAGCCGATCGCCAAGGGCCCCAAGGGCTGAGCCGAGGCCGCGCCGGTCGTTCTTTTTTTGCCTTGTGGGGCGGACGGCCGCCAATCCGGATTCCGCTTGCGAACCAATCTGCAACACCTGCTTCTTGATATGCTCCCGCGTCCTGCGGGGGCTGTGGACGAGGCGGCGCCTCAAGGCCCGTCCGGTTGCAACTGTCGCCCGCAACTGCCTGACTTATCTGATTCTTTTTACTGTCCCCGTTTTCCACAGGCTCACCACACAATATCTTGTGGTTAAAAAAGTATGCCGATCTACGGCTTGACGAATCTGGTGGCGGGGAGGAGATTGGCCGACGTGTTGCAGCGGCGGCGGAACCGGAGCTAACGAGGCCGGTTCTTTCTTCGAGTTCAGACGGAAACGATGGTGGCAGGCGGCTTTGAGGGCCGACCGGCCAAAGCGATTTTCTTTGTCTTTTTTTGATCTGCCAAAGCGCATGGAGCGCTGGTAAAAAGAGGCCGTTAACGCTATATTTAGTGTTGCAGCCGACCATCAACACAAGATACAGGTTGGACATCCCAGATGATTCACCTGGACCACATGATTTCCCCGGCTGCCCATGATGGCGAGCCGCCGGGACGGATATTTGCGCCCTGAGACGGGCCACAGACGAGGGACACAAGGCAATGCGGATCGAACGTCGTTTCACCAAGCCCGGCCAGAGCGCCTATGCGGACATCGCCTTCCGAAAGGGGATCAGCGAGATCCGCAATCCGGACGGCTCGATCGTCTTCCGGCTGGCCGATATCGACGTGCCGGCGCAGTTCTCGCAGGTGGCGACCGACGTTCTGGCGCAGAAGTATTTCCGCAAGGCCGGCGTGCCGGCGCGGCTGAAGAAGGTCGAGGAGAACGACGTCCCTTCGTTCCTCTGGCGTTCCGTCGCCGACGAAAAGGCCCTGAAGGATCTGCCCGAGGAGGAGCGCTACGGTTCTGAAACCGATGCCCGCCAGGTCTTCGATCGTCTCGCCGGCACCTGGACCTACTGGGGCTGGAAGGGCAAGTATTTCACCTCGGAAGAAGATGCCGCCGCCTTCAAGGACGAGCTTGCCTACATGCTCGCCACCCAGCGCGTCGCACCCAACTCGCCGCAGTGGTTCAACACCGGCCTGCACTGGGCCTATGGCATCGATGGCCCCGGCCAGGGCCATTTCTACGTCGACCCCTTCACCGGCAAGCTGACGAAGTCGAAGTCCTCCTACGAGCACCCGCAGCCGCATGCCTGCTTCATCCAGTCCGTCGGCGACGACCTCGTCAACGAGGGCGGCATCATGGACCTCTGGGTCCGTGAAGCCCGTCTCTTCAAGTATGGCTCCGGCACCGGTTCCAACTTCTCCTACCTGCGCGGCGAAGGCGAAAAGCTGTCGGGCGGCGGCAAGTCGTCGGGCCTGATGAGCTTCCTGAAGATCGGCGACCGGGCTGCCGGCGCCATCAAGTCGGGCGGCACGACGCGCCGCGCCGCCAAGATGGTGGTGGTCGACATCGACCATCCGGATATCGAGGAATACATCAACTGGAAGGTCAAGGAAGAGCAGAAGGTCGCAGCGCTCGTGACCGGCTCGAAGATCGTCGCCAAGCACCTGAAGGCGATCATGAAGGCCTGCGTCAACTGCGACGGCGACAACGACGCCTGCTACGACCCGAACCAGAACCCGGCGCTGAAGCGCGAGATCAAGGCCGCCAAGAAGGACCAGGTTCCGGAAAACTACGTCAAGCGCGTCATCCAGTTCGCCCGCCAGGGCTACAAGGACCTCGAGTTCAAGACCTATGACACCGACTGGGATTCGGAAGCCTATCTGACCGTCTCCGGCCAGAACTCCAACAATTCCGTCTCGCTGAAGGACGACTTCCTGCGCGCCGTCGAGAATGATGGCGAGTGGAACCTGACCGCCCGCAAGGACGGCCGCGTGATGAAGACGCTGAAGGCGCGCGAACTCTGGGAGCAGATCTCCTACGCCGCCTGGGCGTCGGCCGATCCGGGCCTGCATTTCAACACGACGATGAATGACTGGCACACCTGCCCGGCGGCCGGCCCGATCCGCGCGTCGAACCCGTGCTCGGAATACATGTTCCTCGACGATACGGCCTGCAACCTCGCCTCGCTGAACCTTCTGCAGTTCAAGGATGCCGGCACCAAGCGCATCAACATCACCGACTACGAGCATGCGGTGCGCCTGTGGACCGTCGTCCTGGAAGTCTCCGTGATGATGGCGCAGTTCCCGTCCAAGGAAATCGCCGAGCTCTCCTACCAGTACCGCACGCTCGGCCTCGGCTATGCCAACATCGGCGGACTGCTGATGTCGACCGGCATCCCCTACGACTCGACGGAAGGCCGCGCCATCGCCGGCTCGCTGACTGCGATCATGACCGGCATCGCCTATGCGACATCCGCCGAGATCGCCTCGGAACTCGGCCCCTTCCCCGGCTTTGCCCCCAACCGCGACAACATGCTGCGCGTCATGCGCAACCATCGCCGCGCCGCCTACGGTGAATCGGCCGGCTACGAAGGCCTCTCCGTCAATCCGGTGCCGCTGATCCATGCGGAAAATCCGGACCAGGATCTCGTCGCCCACGCAAAGGCTGCCTGGGACAAGGCGATCGCGCTCGGCGAACAGCACGGCTACCGCAATGCCCAGACGACCGTGATTGCGCCGACCGGCACGATCGGCCTCGTCATGGATTGCGACACGACCGGCATCGAGCCCGATTTCGCGCTCGTCAAGTTCAAGAAGCTCGCCGGCGGCGGCTACTTCAAGATCATCAACGGTGCGGTTCCGGAAGCCCTGCGCACGCTCGGCTATTCCGAAAGCCAGCTGGCGGAGATCGAGGCCTATGCGGTCGGCCACGGCAACATCAACCAGGCGCCCGGCGTCAACCCCGGCTCGCTGAAGGCCAAGGGCTTCACCGACGAGAAGATCGAGGCGATCAACGGCGCCACCAAGGCTGCCTTCGACATCAAGTTCGTCTTCAACCAGTGGACGCTCGGGGCCGACTTCCTGAAGGAGACCCTGAAGGTTTCCGACGAGCAGCTCGCCGACATGAGCTTCAACCTGCTCGAGCACATCGGCTTCTCGAAGAAGGAGATCGAGGCGGCCAACATCCACGTCTGCGGTGCCATGACGCTCGAAGGCGCGCCCTTCCTGAAGGACGAGCATCTCGCCGTCTTCGATTGCGCCAACCCCTGCGGCAAGATCGGCAAGCGCTACCTCTCGGTCGAAAGCCACATCCGCATGATGGCGGCTGCCCAGCCGTTCATCTCGGGCGCCATCTCCAAGACGATCAACATGCCGAACGAGGCAACCGTCGAGGATTGCGGCGCGGCCTACATGCTGTCCTGGAAGCTCGCACTCAAGGCCAACGCGCTTTACCGCGACGGCTCGAAGCTCTCCCAGCCGCTCAACGCCTCGCTGATCGAGGACGAGGACGACGAGGATGATGCCGTCGACAACCTGATGCAGATGCCGGCAGCCGCTGCCGCCGTCACCGTGTCTGAGCGGATCGTCGAGCGGATCGTCGAACGGCTGGTGCGCGAGCAGGAAAAGCTGCCGACCCGTCGCAAGGGCTATACCCAGAAGGCCAAGATCGGCGGCCACACCATCTTCCTGCGCACCGGTGAATATGACGACGGGCGGCTCGGCGAAATCTTCCTCGACATGAACAAGGAAGGCTCCTCGCTGCGGGCGCTGATCAACAACTTCGCCATCTCGGTGTCGCTCGGCCTGCAATACGGCGTGCCGCTGGAGGAATATGTGGAGGCCTTCACCTTCACCAAGTTCGAACCGGCCGGCATCGTCCAGGGCAATGACGCGATCAAGAACGCCACCTCGATCCTCGACTACGTGTTCCGCGAACTGGCCGTCTCCTATCTCGGCCGCAACGACCTGGCTCATGTCGACCAGTCTGATTTCTCGTCGACCACGCTCGGCAAGGGCTACAAGGAAGGCAAGACCAACCTGGTTTCGACCGGCTGGACGCGCGGCCACAAGCCGACACTCGTCTCCGGCGGCCTGTCGTCGGGCGAACCCAAGGGAGCCGCGACGGCTGCCCCCGCCAAGGCCAGCCATGGCGGCAGCGTCACCTCCTTCTCGGGCTCGGCAGCCCGCAAGCTGGACGTGACTGCGGCGATCTCGACCTCCGAAGTCGTCTCCTTCAAGCGCGACTACGAGGAACGCGCCGCCGAACTGGCCGAAGAGGTTGTCTCCGAGATGTACGAGGAGCTTGCCACGGAAACGCAGCAGGCCTCGACCGCCCTCTTCTCCGACAAGGCGGCCGACGACGCAGCCGCCGCCAAGGCGGAATCCAAGAAGAAGGAAACCGAACGCCGCATGCGCTCGATCGCGCAGGGCTACACGGGCAACATGTGCTCCGAGTGCCAGAACTTCACGATGGTGCGCAACGGCACCTGCGAGAAGTGCGACACGTGCGGTGCCACGAGCGGGTGCAGCTGATCAGCTGAGATTTGAAAAGGATTTCGGCCCGGGGGAAACCTCGGGCCGAAGTGCAAGGCGGAACGAAACGGGAATCGGCTCCTGACCGTAGCTTCGCCAAAACGACGAAGCCGACATCACGTCAATGATGTCGGCTTCGAGATCGCAACAAGCAAAGTGCCTATGCGCGGCAAAGATCTCTCCTCACCCTGTAGCAAGGTGACCTTACGAGGAGTCGGATTGAGAGTCGAGCACATGCAGTGACTTTCAACAGAAGGAAGACAACTTGTCTAAGACACCAACATTCGGTTTCTCCGCATTCCTGCGTCTTATTTCGCTTAATGAAGCTCCTCAAAAAGCGGCGATACGTGAGCGCTACAAACCTTCGAAAGGGAATGGATATGATTTCCATCGAAGCCTTCGCCTCGCACTCCAAAATCTCAATAGCGGCACCCACATAGCAACTGAACTGCTGTCGTCTTTAAGCTCGATCAAGAAGATACCAGAGCGGCATTCTGCCAAGCGCGGAATCATCCGTTACCTTAGATGGCGGAAACTTAACCCCGGACCGGTCACCAACTGCGAGTCCGTCACCGTGGAAAGCCCGGACTCGCTGTTCAAGGTTCGCTTTGACGCGGATTGTGTCGTCAAGATCGACGAACAACGGGTGGCTATTCACATCTGGAACACAAAAGGGACCAAGCTGTCCCGACACCTCGTTCTTGCAGCATTGACATTGGTGCAACGGAACTGGCCTAAAAATACTGACACCGCCGACGACTTTGCAGTGCTGTCACTTCAAGACATGAAGCTTTATCGATGGTCGGACGATCCCAAGACCTATCAAGACTTAGCGGACAAGTTGATGGCCCATCTGGATCGGCTTTGTCGCGCATCGATCAACGAACACGGTGGCACGAGACCGATCACACCGCCAGATCGGCCATCGTCAGAAGTTTGATAGTGGCACATTGGGCAATGCCCTCCACCTCCCCCAAGCGGGGATTTTCCTGGGGAGGGCGCAGTTCCGTTGCCCCTCACCGAGCCCCCTCTTGCGGAAATCTGAGGTTCGGCCCTGATCGGGCCGATTCCTCGATTTCGCTTTCTCCCTCGCAGGGGGTGACTCGGCACCGCACCGACAACAGTCAACATTTCCCCTGTCGATTAATAGCTGCCGTACTCCCGAAAAGCCGCCACACTAGAGCGCACCAAACTACTGGTCATCCGTAGGCGCTCACGCTAAATTTTGAATGGGATGAACAGAAGGCCTTGAGCAATGTGGCCCAACACCGGATCAGTTTTTCGCTGCCTCTGAGGTTTTCAACGATCCCTTCGCTGTCGACACCGAAGTGAGATCGATGGAGTATGGGGAAGTCCGGCGTCGGGTCGTTGGGCTCGCCAATAGTATCCTTTTCACGGTGATCTATACGGAACGCAACGACATCATCCGCATCATCTCCGCGCGAAGAGCATCGCGCGCTGAGCGCCGGGAGTACCAAAATGTCACCTAGAAAAGCCGACGAAACTGATTGGGCCTACCTTGACGCCATGACCGACGCGGAAGCGGAAGCCAATGCGCTGGCCGATCCAGACAATCCGCCGCTGACGCAAGCACAGTTGCGCACCGCGCCGCGCATGCCGCAGGTGAGAGTGATCCGCCGCGCACTCGGCCTGACGCAGGAAGAATTCGCGCTGCGATACGAAATCCCGCTCGGCACGCTGCGCGACTGGGAACAAGGCCGATCCGAGCCGGACCAGCCGGCACGGGCCTATCTGAAAGTGATCGCCAACGATCCGGACGGAACAGCCAATGCACTCCGCAAGGTGCCGGCCTGAGCCGGAAACAGTACCGCGGATGGATGCCCTACCGCACCGACCCTACCAGCATGTCGCCGCGGCTCTCGATGCTCAGCCAGCGGCCGGTATCGCGTGACGACTGGCGCTTGACGTAGACATAGCCGGTCTCGTTCCACCGCCGGACCTTCGGGTCGAGATTGTCCAGGACGAAGTCGCCGTCGGCCGTGCGCACCGTCAGGATCGCATGCCCCTCCCCGTCCGGCTTGCGGACCACCGTGAGGAGAAGATTGGACAGTGAGAAGCCCTTGGCCGCCAGTTCCCTGCGCTTCAGGAGGGCAAAGTCCTCGCAGTCGCCTTCGGTCACCGGATAGGTCCAGACCTCCTCGCGCCCGTAGATCAGCTTGTCGCGCTTGGGCGTGATGCGCGCGTTGACGGAGGTGTTGACGCGCTCGATCGCGGCCCATCGCTCCGGGGTGAGCTTGCGCGGCGGTGCGGACGGCAGGCGCTGGCTGCACTCGGCCCGGTTCAGCTTACAGAACTCGTAGTGCCCGATCGGCTGCGACGTGAGCTTGCCCACCACCATGCTCACGCCGGCACCGGACCCGGACGCCGCCACGCCCGGAAGACACACCACGGCCGCTGCGGCAAGGACCGCCTTCAACACGAGAGAAAGTTTCATCCGCCGTTCCCCTGATTCTTAAAAGAAATCTAAAGGAACGATGACGCTCTCCGCAATTTACGAACTCTTACCTGTTATCTTTCGTGCAGACCGCTATATCCTGGCTGCCAGACGCCGATGGGACGGTGTCGCGCACCGTGCAGATTGCTTAAACATCAACCATGTGATGGGACCGTATCCGACCGCGGCAGGAAATCCGCATGGCTCGGGAAACTTTGGCTTCGCCAGCCGTTTCCACGCCAGAAAACCCATGGAGTGCCCCATGAAGCCGTTTTACCTTCTGACGCTTGCCGCCCTTCTCGCCGGCTGCACGACCGCAAGCCAGCTCGAACCGATCCCCGGGAGCCTGATCTATGGCGGCCAGCCGGAGACGCGGCGCACCAAGGCTCCGATCGGAAGCACCGCCACCCATCGGTTCCGGGATCAGTTCGGCCAGGAATGGCAGGAGCGCTATGTGATCGCGCAGGACCGCTCGCTGCGGCTCGTCGACCGGCAGCGGATCGAATATCCGCTCGACTGACTACCAAGCGGAGGGCGGGACCGGCAAGAAGCCGGCCCCAACGGCCTCAGGGGCCTCAGGGGCCTTCCATGGAGTAGCCGGCACCGCGAACGGTGCGGATGACATCCTGCATGTTGGAGAAGTTCAGCGCCTTGCGCAGGCGCCCGACGTGGACGTCGACCGTGCGTTCGTCGACGTAGATGTCGTGGCCCCAGACGCCGTCGAGCAGCTGCGCGCGGGAATAGACGCGGCCAGGAGACGTCATCAGGAACTCCAGCAGGCGGAACTCGGTCGGCCCCAGGCGCACTTCGCGGCTCTTGCGGTGGACGCGATGGGTCTCCCGGTCGAGCTCGATGTCGCCGCAACGCAGCACGGCCGACAGCACCTCGGGCTTGGAGCGGCGCAGCATCGCCTTCACGCGGGCCATCAGCTCCGGCGTCGAGAAGGGCTTGACCACATAATCGTCGGCGCCGGTGGAGAGGCCGCGGATGCGCTCGCTCTCCTCGCCGCGTGCCGTCAACATCAGGATCGGCAGGCGCTCGGTCTCGCGGCGCATGCGAAGCCGCCGGCACAGCTCGATGCCGGAAACGCCGGGCAGCATCCAATCCAGGATCAGAAGGTCGGGAACACGTTCCTGAAGCCGCATTTCGGCCTCGTCGCCCTTGGTGACCGTCTCCACCTCATAGCCTTCGGCTTCAAGATTGTAGCGAAGAAGCACGCTCAGCGCCTCTTCGTCTTCTACCACCGTAATTCTTGGCTGCATGCGTGTCTCCGTCCGTCCTAATCGTCGCTCAGGATCGTGCTGAGCGTGTTGGACCGATCGTCCTTGGGGCGTTCGCCCTCGGGCTGCTCGCCCGTCGCCATGTAGTAGATGGTCTCGGCGATGTTGGTGGCATGGTCGCCGATCCGCTCGATGTTCTTGGCGCAGAACAGCAGATGCGTGCAGCTGGTGATGTTGCGCGGATCTTCCATCATGTAGGTGAGGAGTTCGCGGAACAGCGAGGTGTAGATCGCGTCGATCTCCTCGTCGCGCTGGCGAATGGCTTCGGCCTTCTCCACCGAACGGGTGACATAGACGTCGAGCACGTCCTTCAGCTGGATCAGCGCCAGTTCCGAAAGATGCTCCAGGCCGCGGGCGAGATTGCGCGGGATGCCGCTCTCCTGAACGGCGATGACGCGCTTGGCGGTGTTCTTGCCGAGATCGCCCACCCGCTCGAGGTCGGCGGCAATGCGCAGCGACCCGATGACTTCGCGCAGGTCGGAGGCCATCGGCTGGCGCTTGGCGATGGTGACGATCGCCTTCTCGCCGATCTCGCGCTCGGCGTTGTCGAGGATGACGTCGTCGGAAATCACCTTCTGGGCGAGAGCCGCGTCCGAGTTCACCAGCGCCCGGACGGCGTCGGCGCACATCTGCTCGGCAAGGCCGCCCATTTCGGAGATGCGGCGCGTCAGAAACTTCAGTTCGTCATCATAGGCGGAGGTAATATGGGTCGATGGCATTATTTGGTCCTCGCTAGCTTCGCGTCAGGCTGCCGAAAGCGGATCAACCGAAGCGGCCCATGATGTAGTCCTGCGTGCGCTGATCGCTGGGGTTGGTGAACATCTTGTCGGTATCGTCCTCTTCCACCAGGTTGCCGAGGTGGAACATCGCCGTGCGCTGCGAAACGCGTGCCGCCTGCTGCATGGAGTGGGTGACGATGACGATCGAATAGTTCGCCCGCAGTTCGTGGATCAGTTCCTCGACTCTGGCGGTAGCGATCGGGTCGAGCGCCGAGCACGGCTCATCCATCAGGATGACTTCCGGGGAAACGGCGACGGCACGCGCGATGCAGAGGCGCTGCTGCTGGCCACCGGAAAGGCCGGTGCCGCTCTCCTGCAGACGATCCTTGACCTCGCTCCAGAGGCCGGCCTTCTGAAGGCTCGCCTCGACGATCTGATCCAGTTCGGCCTTCGAGCGCGCCAGTCCGTGGATGCGCGGTCCGTAGGCAACATTCTCGTAGATCGACTTCGGGAACGGGTTCGGCTTCTGGAACACCATGCCGACGCGGGCGCGCAGTTCCACCACGTCGATATCCGGATCGTAGATGTCCTTGCTGTCGAGGGTCAGCAGGCCGGTGACCTTGGCGCCCTGGATGGTGTCGTTCATCCGGTTCAGGCAGCGCAGGAAGGTGGACTTGCCGCAGCCGGACGGGCCAATCAGCGCCGTTACCGTGTTGTTGCGAACACCGAGATTGACATCGAAGAGTGCACGCTTCTCACCGTAGTAGACCGACACGTCTTTGCCGACCATCTTGTAGTTGACTTCGTTCATCTTTTTTACCAGAGCCTTCTCAGCAGCAGCGTCGGACAACATATTCATATCGTGCTCTCCTTTACCACCGGCGCTCGAAGCGGCGGCGAAGAATTATCGCAATCAGGTTCATGAACAGCAGAAATACCAGAAGCACGATGATGGCGCCGGAGGCGCGTTCGAAGAACGCCGGATCGCCGCGCTGGGTCCAGTTGTAGACCTGGACCGGCAAGGCCGATGCCGGATCGAAGAAGCCCTCGGGCGGACCGGCGGGATATTCGCGCACGAAGGCCACCATGCCGATCAGCAGCAGCGGCGCGGTTTCGCCCAGCGCCTGCGCAAGGCCGATGATGGTCCCGGTCAGGATGCCCGGCATGGCGAGCGGCACGACGTGATGGAAGATCGCCTGCATCTTCGATGCTCCGACCCCAAGGGCCGCATCGCGGATCGACGGCGGCACGGCCTTCAGGGCGGCGCGGGTCGCGATGATGATCGTCGGCAGCGTCATCAACGTCAGCACGAGGCCGCCCACCACGGGAGCAGACTGCGGCAGGCCGACGAAGTTGATGAAGACCGCGAGGCCGAGAATACCGAAGACGATCGACGGCACCGCCGCGAGGTTGGCGATATTCACCTCGATCAGGTCGGTGAGACGGTTCCTCGGCGCAAACTCCTCCAGATAGATGGACGCGGCGACACCGATCGGCAGGGAAAGCACCAGCACGATCAGCATCATGTAGAGCGAACCGAGGATGGCGACGCCGAGGCCGGCGGCTTCCGGTCGCGTGTCGGATGCGTCGGGATTGGTGAAGAAGTCCCAGTTGAAGCGGGTCGTCAGGATGCCCGCTTCCTTCAGCTCGTCGGCCAGCATCAGCTGCTCGGGCGAGACGTTGCGGTCGAGCTCGGCGCTCGCCATCGTGACACGGCCCTTGTAGTAGCCGTCGATACGACCGGAGGCGAGCAGGTTGAACTCCACGGTCTCGCCGATCTGCGAGGGATCGTTGAGCACGTAGCGGCGCAGCATGGCCGGCTCTTCGCCGGAGATCAGGTCGGCGGCGTCATCCGCGTCGATCCCCGTGAGGCCACGCTCCGCCATGGCCGCAGCAAGCGAGTCCTCGATCAGAGGCGCATAGCCGAATGTCGAGACCTTGGAGATCTCCTCGATGTCGCGTGCCCCCGACTTGTCGAGGCGGGCGGGGTCGAGATAGATGTCGAGGGTGATATAGGTCTGGCGGAAGGTCGAAGCGCCGTTCGCGAAGATGGAGACCAGCAGGCCGACCAGCGCCAGGACACCGATGGCGACGGCAATCAGTCCCATCAGCCGGAAGCGACGTTCCGATGCATTGCGGCGGCGGGTCCGCGCCTCGCTGGCAGACGGCGACTTCGCAGGGGTTGCGGCGGTCATATCGGTCATTCGTACTGCTCCCGGTATCTGCGCACGATGTAAAGGGCCAGTACGTTGAGCCCAAGGGTAATCACGAAGAGGGTGAGGCCGAGCGCGAAGGCAACCAGCGTCTCAGGGCTGGCGAATTCGGTATCGCCGGTCAGCTGACTGACGATCTTCACCGTCACGGTCGTCATCGCCTCGAAGGGATTGAGGTCGAGCCTGGCGGCTGCACCGGCACCGAGGACCACGATCATGGTCTCGCCGATGGCGCGGCTTGCGGCCAGCAGGATGGCGCCGACGATGCCCGGCAGCGCGGCCGGCAGGATGACCCTCTTGATGGTCTCCGACTGGGTGGCGCCCAGCGCATAGGAACCGTCGCGCATCGCCTGGGGCACGGCATTGATGATGTCGTCGGACAGCGAGCTGACGAACGGGATGATCATCACGCCCATGACGAGGCCGGCGGTCAGAACCGACGAGGACGAACTCCCCAGCCCGAGCGGCTGCGCGATCCAGTCGCGCAGGAAGGGGCCGAAGGTGATCAGCGCGAAAAGACCGTAGACGATGGTCGGAATGCCGGCGAGCACTTCGATGGCCGGCTTGGCGAAGCTGCGCAGGGTCGAACCCGCGTAATCGGCAAGATAGATCGCGATCATCAGGCCGACCGGGACCGCCACCAGCAGCGCCACCAGCGATACGTAGAGCGTACCCCAAAGCAGCGGCAGGATGCCGAGATCAGAACCGCCGCGGAACTGCGGGTTCCAGACCGTGGAGAAGAAGAATTCGGAGGCCGGATACAGCTTGAAGAAGTTGATGGTTTCGAACACCAGCGAGAAGACGATGCCGACGGTCGTGAGAATGGCGATCGTGGACGAGCCGATCAACAGAGCCTGAACGAAGTTCTCGCTGACGTTGCGGGCGCGCATCCTCGGCTCGATCCGTCTCATCGACCACGCAAGGAGGCCGAGAGCCAGTCCGATGACGGCAACCGTCATCATCAGACGGCCGATATCTGCGCCCTGGCGATAGGCTTTCGCAGCTTCATACACTTCCTGCGGCACATCGCCGGCCAGCGCTACACCAACCTCAGCCATGCGGGCGCGGATCGTGGTGAAGTCGACCTCGCCGCTGTTGAGGGCTTCTTCGCTGAGCTCGGTATTGGCGAGGACGGCATCGAGCCCGCCTGCGATCTGTCGCACGTCCGACATCACGAGGCTCAAGGCCCCGCCCTGCGGGATCACGCTGTCGGGGATCATGTCGCTGACGCGACTTTCGATGATGATCGGCTGCACGAACAGCCAGGCAACCATGAGAAGCAATGCAGGGACGGCAGTGAACAGAGCGACGGTCTGTCCGTAATAGCCCGAAAGAGAGTGAAGCTTCACTCCGCTTTTCGCGGATGCGGCAACGGCTCGACGCCTGCCAAAAAAATAGCCGAGTGCCGCGAGCACCAGGACAACGAGGACAATGCTGCCAACGCTCATCTAGCCCATACCCTTCACAAACGGGAAACTGGCGGCGCAGATGTTGCGCCGCCAGAAGGGATTGCCGAATTAGTTCAGCGAACCCATCGGGGTGCGGTTCTTAACGGCTTCCTGCGTCTTGGCAAGCTCCGGATCGGAAACCAGGCCGTATTCAGCAAGCGGACCGTTCGGGCCGGCGATCTCGTCCGAGACGAAGAACTCTACGTATTCCTGCAGACCCGGGATAACGTCCAGGTGAGCGTTCTTGACGTAGAAGTAGAGCGGGCGCGAAACCGGGTATTCGCCGGCAGCGATCGTCTCGACGGTCGGCTCGACGCCGCCCATGGTGGCGACACGCAGCTTGTCGGTGTTGTTCTGGTAGAAGGACAGACCGAAGACGCCGATGGCGTTCTTGTTGGCGTCGATGCGCGACAGGGTCTCGGTGTAGTCACCGTCGATGTCGACCGAAACGCCGTCCGTGCGGAGCTGCATGCAAGCCTTGGCAGCAGCCTTCTTGTCGCCGGCATTTTCAGCAGCAAGAGCTTCGAACGTGCCGTTCTCCTCGCAGCCCGCTACGATGACCTTCTCGTCGAAGACTTCGCGGGTGCCGTGCTTGGTGCCGGGGATGAAGGCCAGGATCGGCTGCTCCGGCAGGTCGGAACGGATGTCGCTCCAGTTCTTGTTCGGGTTCTCGACGAGCTTGCCGTCCTTGACAACCTTGGCAGCCAGAGCGGCGTGCCAGTCAGCAGGCGTGAAGGCATATTCCGCACCGTTGATGTCGGAAGCGAAGACGATGCCGTCGTAGCCGATGCGAACTTCCTGGATCTCGGCAACGCCGTTGGCCTTGCAGGTGTCGATGTCAGACTGGCTGATGCGCGAGGAGGAGTTGGCGATGTCGATGGTGTTCTCGCCCACGCCTTCGCAAAGCTTCTTGCGGCCTGCGCCAGAACCGCCGGACTCGACGACCGGGGTCGGATGCTCGAAGTTTTCGCCGAAGGCTTCAGCGACGATCGAGGCATATGGCAGAACCGTGGAGGAGCCTGCGATCTGGATCTGGTCACGCGCAGCGGCAACGCCCGAGGTTGCCATCATGATTGCGGCAACCGCGCAGCTTCCAAGATACTTCTTCATGGATTTTCTCCCTAAGAATTCGGATTGACGCTTTGGCGTCGGGTTCCGTCTATAGGGCCTCCATTACAGTTTTGTGACAGTTTCATATCACTTGTCTGACGATCGCGGCAGGCCCCTTCCGCCGCACCCTCCAGGGGCGCGCGCCTCAGCCAAGCCGCGTCGTGGCAACCAGCACCAGCGCCGTTATCCCGATTACCAGACTGGCGCCGACGAGCAGCGCCGGCAGCGGGAGGACCAGTGGCAGACACAGCATGACGACCGCAAAACCCGCGTCGATGGCGAGGTGCGCCGGCATGGTGAGATAGGGCTTCCAGCCCAGTTCGTAATCGGTCATCAGCGCATAGAGAATGGCAAAGGCACCCAATAGGATGAACGCATGGAAGGCAATGCCCTCCACATCGCCGACCATGGCGAGCGTTATCATGCCGATGCCGACCCCATAGTCGGCAATTCCGTGTACCAGCGTCGGTATGAAGCGCATTGTCCTTCTCCCTGCCCCGCAAGCGACGTATCCGCCGCAGGTCCGTCCATGCGGAGGAACGCAGACATAAAAGGGGGCGAACCGCCCCCTTCCCTATGGCTGCCTCTGCAGCCTGTTGCTAGTCCGCAGACGGCTCAGAGCCGGCTTGCCGTCTCCTGCATCCAGGCGCGGTGGCGCTGCTCGTCGGCCAGCGCCTTCTCGAAGAACGCCTTCGACTTCGGCATGGCCTCCTGATGCTGCGACGCACGCTCATAGGCGGTGACGGTGTCGTCTTCGTTGGTCTTCATCGCCTTCAGGATCGCGCCATCGCCCATCATGTCGGCCATGGCGATCTTGCCGGTCGTCAGCATCTGCTTCATGTCGCCCTCGGTCGGCGCGTCGATGGCGAGTTCGCGGGCCATCTCGTTCAGCACGTCGAGATGCTGCAGATGATCCTGGCGGAAGCTTTCCACCTGGCTGCTCAGCGTCTTGTCGTCGAGCCGCTCGATCGTCGATTCATAGGCGGCGATCGCGTCGCGCTCGAGGTAGATCAGGTTGGTGACCAGCTTTTCGATGCTGGATTCATTGCCGACCATGGTGACCATGTCTGTGCTCCTTCGTTTCCGTTGACACAGGCCCTCCAACCAGCCGGCCGCCGCAGCGTTCCAAGGCGGATGCATAAACAACAGCTTTCGGATGAAAAGCCGGTCCGGCGAGCGCCGAAGCGGCGCCGCACGGGCGGCTGCGACATCTCGGTCCGTCGGGCGGGGTAGCAATCGGAGTACGGGAGGCGGGTGACGAAGGAAAAAGCGAGGGCGTCCCGCGTCTGGGCGCGGTCATCCTCGGGCATGCAGATGTGGGTGCGGTGTTCGACAGGCTGCCTCGGTGGAGGCGTCCGCCGGCGACATGCCGGCCGTCCGTGAAGGCGGGCCTCGCCCGGCACCAGGAGCACGGGGCGCAAGCCTTCGTCACGGGATCCACCTCCCCGCGGAGGGGGAGGTGGATTTCTTGGAGGAGATTAGAACCTGTAGTTCACGCCTGCCTTGATCGTGTGGTCGCTGACGTTCGTCTCGGAGGTCGAAACGCCGTTGAAGCTGCGCACGTCGCCTGTGCGGGTGTAGTTGTATTCCACCCGGCCGGAGATCTGCTCGTTGAACTTCTGCTCGACGCCGGCGCCGACCAGCCAGCCCGGCTTCCAGCCGTCGGGGCCCTGGGCGTTGCCGCTGTCGCGCAGGCTCGTCATCGCACCACCTGCGGTGCCGTAGACCAGCGTGTCACCGAGCGGTGCACCGACCTTGGCCTTGGCTGCAATGCGGTGGCGTTCCTTCAGCTGACCGCCGGGAACGTCGACTTCCGTGTCGCCCATGTGGGAGAGTTCCAGTTCGCCGCCGACAACGGCACCGCCCATTTCGGCGTTATAGCCGGCCTGGACGCCGCCCATGAATTCCTTGTCGCCCGAGAACGGGCTCATGCTTTCGGAGCCGGTTCCGGCGTGGAGACCGACGTAGGCACCGGTCCAGCCGCCGGTGGACGCTGCAGGCGCCTCATAGGCCGGAGCAGGATCGGAATAGGTGAGGTCCGCAGCCATGACAGGCGTGGCGGCAAATGCAGCGGCAATCGCCAGGGCGAAGGGCGTCGTGTTCATGAAGGTTACTCCGTACAGCGCCCGCATCTTCTCATGCAGGCAATTACTCAGGTTACAAACTTCCGGCAGCGACCGCCCCAACAGCCCTCGTGGCACCACCGGCAAGCTTCGTTCAATATGTCGGAAATCCTTAAAGGCTTTGTTAATTTTGTCCGTCGCGACGGCCAGTTCTTGAGCGACGCAGGTCACGAAAACGAGAGGATGCGTCGAGGGCCGGGCTTCGCCCGTCCACCTCAGGATGAGGCCCCTTGCGGCACCCGCCTCCGCAAAATCGCACCCCCACCCACCAAAAATCAACCACTTACCCCCATCCAGATTCACCTTGCTCCAACCCGTGCCCATAATCCCCCGTTCCGCTCTCGGATACACCGGCAGGCGTGCCGGCGAGGTGGAGCCGGCGCCGGTGGTGGGGAAACGACGTAAGTCTCCATCCTCGGGGCTCGCGGAAAATGGTCTCCCTCCGGCGACACGGGGAGAGGTGCGGGGTTTCGGACCGGCTCCCGCCTCTTGACGCCCGAAAGAGCGCGCCGGGCGTGCCTGTGCGGCACACAGGGGGGTCGACGAGGATGGTGTCGCCGGACGGTGTGTCCGCCGTCACGACGAGCGTTCGGCGAAGGCGCCTTGAGTGTTGGCGGTAACTCGGTCCGCCCGTGCTTCTGGCAACCAGACGAACACCGCCTCGAAGACCCTTGCAGAGGGACCGAAGTCGCGGGCAACAACCGCCGAACGGGGCGCTGCGAGGTGCCACATAAAACTAACTTACGAGGCAGCTTTCAGCGCCCCGTCCGAACTTGAAAGTCTTGAAGATCGCCAAGGGAGGAGTCTGTCTTGTCATTTGAGCCTTCCGGCTTGCCCCTCACCCGCAAATTCGGATGGACCAGCGCAAGCCCTGACTTATCCACCCATTGCCCGCGCCGGACAGCCCGAGCATCTGTTCACGGGCGTCTTGCGCGGACATGCAGGAAAATCGGCGCTATCCGGGTGTCGGCGACGACCGGTTCGGCGGCGGCGAGTTCTTCGGAGGCCATCGGCTCGCCAAGCGCCTCGATTGCGAGCCCTGCCCCGACGATCATCGAAACCCAACTGGAAAGCGTCCGATGAAAGCGGGGGATGGAAAACAGCGTCACGCCGGCACGTTCCCCGGCGGGGATGGCGGAGAACAGCCAGCGTTCGATGCGGCCCTCTGTCTCGTCGAAATAATCGGCGACCTCCACCGCCACGGCCTCGCCGCGCTCATCCCGGACGTTGCGCCGCTTCGGCGGCACGAAACAGGGATGGAGGATCGAAAACTGCAGGAAGCCACCGGGCTTCAGCACCCGCGCCACCTCCTTCAACACCGTCGGCTGGTCGGCCATGTCCATCATCGACATGAAGGCCGTGACGAAATCGAATGCGTGATCGGGCACCGGCAGCGTCAGCCCGTCTCCGAGCACGTAATCGATGCCGCGCGGATCCGCATCCTCCGCCTCGCGGGCATGACGCAGAAAGGTCGGCGCAATGTCGAGACCCGTCATCGCCGCACCAAGTTCCGCGACCCTGCGCGTGTTGGTCCCCTCGCCGCAACCGAGGTCCAGCCCCGTGAGGCCGGACACCGGTGGCAGCATGTCGAGAAAGGCCGGGGTATTCAACGCATCGCGATAGCGATCGTAGCCAGCCCGGGAGTAGAGCGTCCAGGCTTCGGCATTCCCTTCCCAATGGTGAGCGACAGTCTTGGCGTCCACGAATCGTCCCCCGATGATCTTCGGAAAGGCTTCACGCTGTATCGACCGAGAATGACACAATCACGATGGCACCGCCGGGGCCTTCACCCGCATGGCTCAAGCCATTGGGCGCTTCAGCTCCGGGAGCGCTGCCACCTCGTGGGATGTCGGCTACTGCAGGAAGCGCGGCACCGGCGGGGCATCGGCGGGGACGCCGTTCATCTCCTGCGAAGCGCCGGCCATCGCAGGGCCACCATCGAGGCCTGTCGCCACGACCGAGACGCGGAACATGCCGTCCAGGTTGCGGTCGAAGATGGCGCCGACGACGATGTCGGCATCGTCCATGACCTCGTCGCGGATGCGGCTCGCCGCTTCATCGACTTCAAACAGCGTCATGTCGGCGCCACCGGAGATCGAGATCAGCACGCCCTTGGCGCCCTTCATCGAGATCTCGTCGAGAAGCGGGTTGGCGATTGCCGCTTCCGCGGCAACCAGTGCGCGACCGTCGCCCGAGGCCTCGCCGGTGCCCATCATGGCGCGGCCCATGCCCTTCATCACCGATTTCACGTCGGCGAAATCGAGGTTGATCAGGCCCTCCTTGACGATCAGGTCGGTGATGCAGCCGACGCCGGAAAACAGCACCCGGTCGGCGGTCATGAAGGCGTCGGCGAAGGTCGTCTTGGCATCGGCGATGCGAAAGAGGTTCTGGTTGGGGATGACGATGACCGTGTCGGCGGCGCGGCGTAGTTCCTCGATCCCGGCATCTGCGGTCTTCATGCGGCGATTGCCCTCGAAGGTGAAGGGCTTGGTCACCACGCCGACCGTCAGAATGCCGGCATTGCGGGCCGCCTGGGCGATCACCGGCGCGGCTCCCGTGCCGGTGCCGCCCCCCATGCCGGCGGTCACGAAGCACATGTGGCAGCCCGACAGGTGGTCCATGATCTCGTCGATGGATTCCTCCGCTGCGGCGCGGCCGATCTCCGGCAGCGAGCCGGCGCCGAGACCTTCCGTCACCGTCGTGCCGAGCTGGATCCGCCGCGTCGCCTTGGAGGTGGCCAGCACCTGCGCATCGGTGTTGGCGGCGATGAACTCGACGCCCTCAAGCTCCTCGGCGATCATGTTGTTGATGGCATTGCCGCCGCCGCCGCCCACCCCGATCACGGTGATCTTCGGCCGCATTTCCGTGATCGAGTGCTTCTTGTCTTCCGACATGGACAGGTCCTTTGCGCAGAGTGGTGGTGGCGCGCCGCCCGTGGCGCTGCCGAATCGATTGCAAGAGTAGGCCCGCAACAAGGCAGAGGCTTGGCAAAAGGACAAGATACCGCCGTATTCGCTCCGACCGTGCGACCCGCAGTCCGCGGGCAAAATCAATCACAATCTAAATTAGAAAATTCGACCAAACTAATGATCGGCAACGAACTTCTGGAATGCGCGCAAGAAAAAACCCTGCCGAGGGGAAGCGGCAGGGTCAGGACTGGAGGTCATTTATTGTTTTGCGGCAACGGCAGGGGGGGAGAACGTCGCCTGTTTTTGTCTAGATATGTGCGCGATCGCGATCCTGCCAGTAGCGCAGGCGCATCCGCGGCGCGATCAGCTTGCCGATGAACGGCGAGGCGATGAGGGCGATGACGATCCATGCGGGAAGCAGGAACTTCGCCATCTCGTTCAACGCCGGAACCGAAAGGATGGCTATGGCGCCGACACCGAACAGGACCGCATTCACCATCATGGCCGCAATCACCGTCAGAAATGTCTCTGTCTTGATCCGTCTCATGGTTCATGTCCGTTCGTTGTTTCGCTTACAGAACCCCCAAGACGCGATCCGGTTCCACTTTTCTTTAACCCGCCGATGATAGGCGTTGTGGATTGGAGAATTCACGATCGAGGCAAACCGTGGGAGCACCGTCTTTCCGCTTCAAACACTATGACCTGAAAGGTCAAAGAGCAGGGACTGCCGTGGAGGTCACCCTCAGCGCGGTCAACAACGTCCGCCTGATGACGGCGGCGAACTTCCAGCGCTTCAAGGAGCTGCTCGATTTCAAATATGTCGGCGGCGTCGCCAAGAAGTCGCCGATCCGACTGGTGATCCCCGAAGACGGGCACTGGCACCTGATCGTCGACATGGAAGGTCATCACGGGCTGGCCGATTCCGCGGTCAAGCTTACGCCGCCTCCCGCGGCCGCGCAGCGGCGGGTCTCCTAGGGCTCGCCCCGCTCCTTGCGCAGCTTCGACCACCAGTCGAGGCGCTTGCGGATGTCGCGCTCGAAGCCTCGCTCCGGCGGATCATAATAGACCTGGCGGCCCATCTTCTCGGGGAAATAGTTCTGGCCCGAAAAGGCGTCCGGCTCGTCGTGATCGTAGCGATAGCCGTCACCATAGCCCTCCCCCTTCATCAGCTTGGTCGGAGCATTGAGGATGTGCTTCGGCGGCAGCAGGGAGCCGTTCTCCTTGGCGGCCCGCATGGCGGCCTTGTAGGCGGTGTAGACGGCGTTCGATTTTGGCGCGGTCGCCAGATAGACGCAGGCCTGCGCCAGCGCCAGCTCGCCTTCCGGCGAACCGAGATAATCATAGGCATCCTTGGCGGCATTGCAGACGACGAGCGCCTGGGGATCGGCAAGCCCGATGTCCTCCACCGCCATGCGCACCAGCCGGCGCCCGAGATAGAGCGGGTCTTCTCCGGCATCGAACATGCGGCAGAGATAGTAGAGCGCCGCATCGGGATCGGAGCCGCGGACGGATTTGTGCAGTGCCGAGATGAGGTTGTAGTGCCCGTCCTGGCCCTTGTCGTAGACCGGTGCCCGGCGCTGGACGATCTGCGTCAGGCCGGCCGTATCGAAGATCTCGCCGTCACGGGCGGCCCGCCACACCTCCTCGGCGAGCGTCAGCACGGCGCGCCCGTCGCCATCGGCCATCCGGATGAGGCTGGCGCGGGCATCGTCATCGAGCGGCAGCGGCCTTGCCTCCACCTGCTCCGCCCGCGTCAGCAGCTCCCGAAGGCTGCGCTCGTCATGCGGGCCGAAGGTCAGGACTCTGGCACGCGACAAAAGAGCGGCGTTGAGCTCGAAGCTAGGGTTTTCCGTGGTGGCGCCGACGAGAATGACCGTGCCATCCTCCATCACCGGCAGGAAACTGTCCTGCTGGGCGCGGTTGAAGCGGTGGATCTCGTCGACGAAGAGCAGCGTCTGGCGGCCCTCCATGCGCCGCATGCGCGCCGTCTCGAACACCTTCTTGAGATCGGCGACGCCGGAAAAGATCGCCGAGATCTGCTCGAAGGCGAGCCCCGTCTCGCCCGACAGCAGGCGCGCCACCGTCGTCTTGCCGGTGCCGGGCGGCCCCCAGAAGATCATCGAGCCGAGCGAGCCGGCGGCGATCATCCGCTGAAGCACGCCGTCTGCGCCGGTCAGATGCTCCTGTCCCGTCACCTCCGCCAGCGACTTCGGCCGCAGGCGGTCGGCCAGAGGCCGCCGGCTGGCGACCTCGTCGGGGACCTTCGGCGCAAACAGGTCGCCCTTCATCGGAAGAACTGCCGGATCCGCTGACCGTCCCGCTCAATCTCGACGCGCCAGAAGCCCGGATCCTCGTCCAGCATGTCTTCCATGGCCTCGCTCGACTGCACCGCCACGCCGTTCAGCGACACGATGATGTCCTTCGGCCGGAAGCCGATGCGGCTGCCGGGAGAATTGCGCACGACGTCGACGACCACGACACCTGCCTTGTCGGCCGGCATGCGCAGCTCTGTTGCCAGGCGCGGCGAGAGATTTCCGACGCGGATCCCGGCAAAGGGATTGCGTCCCTCGATCAGCCGCTCGTCGCGGGCGGGCGTTTCCGGTGCGGAATTGAGAGCGATCGTGACCTGCCGGCTGCTGCCGCTCGACTGAACCGTCAGCACGGCCTCGCCGCCCAGTCCGGCCGTCGTCAGGCGGTAGCCGAGGGCATCGGGATGTTCGACCTCGATGCCGTCGACGGCGGTGACGACTTCGCCCGGCCGGATGCCGGCCGCATCGGCCGGTCCGCCCTCGGCGACGCCGACCACCAGCGCACCGCGCGCCGCCTTCAGGCCGAGCGCCTCTGCGACATCGGAGGTGACGGGTTCGAAGCTTGCGCCGATATAGGGACGCTCGAACGAGTTCTCGCCCTCTTCCGCCGCGGCCAGGAACACCTTGACCAGGTTGGCGGGAATGGCGAAGCCGATGCCGTTGGAACCGCCGCCGCGGGAAAAGATCGCCGTGTTGATGCCGATCAGTTCGCCGCTCATGTTCATCAGGGCGCCGCCGGAGTTGCCGGGATTGATCGAGGCATCGGTCTGGATGAAGAAGCCGAAGTCGCCGGGCGTCACCTGGTTGCGGGCAAGTGCCGAGACGATGCCGCTCGTCACCGTCTGGCCGACACCGAAGGGATTGCCGACGGCGAGCACCAGGTCACCCACCTCGACGGCATCGGAATTGCCGATCGGCAGCGCCGGGAAATCTTCGCTCGCCTCGATCTTCAGCACGGCGAGGTCAAGGCTCTCGTCTTTCAGAAGGACCTCGGAGGCATATTCCCGCCCGTCGGCCAGCGCGACCTTGATATCGTCGGCGCCCTCGATGACGTGATTGTTGGTGACCACAAGTCCACCCGCCGAAACAATGACACCGGACCCCAGCGACGACTGCTTCTCGGTGCGGTTCGGCATGCGCTGACCGAAGAACTGCTCGAAGAAGGGGTCGCCCGCAAACGGGTTCAGCCGCTGCACGACGCGTTCCGCATAGACATTGACGACGGCACCCGCCGTCTGCTTCACCAGCGGCGCAAAGGACAGCTGAACCTCCGCCTGACTCTGCGGCACCGCCTTGTCCGTCTGGGCGCCGGCCATGGCCGGGGACAGGAGGCAAAGGGCCAGTGCACTGGCGGCAACGCGTCTCAACATGCTCTGCATGAATTCCTCTTTATGAAAATCCGGAACGATTTGTAACGCGGAACGTCGGAAAGGAAAGCGGGCACGTTGACGCTAATCGTGCACCCGCCCCCTTAGTTGAACCACCGGAGAATAGTGATGCCCTGTTTTCGTTCCCAATATGGCCAAGCGCTTTCGGTCGGCGCAATCGCGCTCGTCCTTTCCTTCTCGACGGGAGGCCTGCCCGGCCGCTCGACGGCAGCGGCTGCGAGCTTCGACTGCGAGAAAGAGGACCTCGCGGCGGACGAGCAGGCAATCTGCGACAACCGGGTGCTCAACGATGCCGACGTGAAGATGGTGACGACCTTCGACATCCTCGCCGGCCTGCTGGCCATGGGCGCCCGCGGCACGATGCAGGACGATCAGACGGCCTGGCTCGCGCGGCGACAGGCCTGCGGCGCAGACGTCGCCTGCATCCAGTCCGCCTATGACGAGCGGATGAAGGTGCTGACAGAAACCTTCAACGGCCTGCCTCGGCCGCAGTAGGTCTACCTCCCGGACCTACTCCGGCAGGATGCGCACGGCGCCCTTGTCGGCGCTGGAGGCGAAGGCGGCGTAGGCCTTCAGGGCCGTGGTGACATTGCGCTTGCGCGGCGCCACCGGCTTCCAGCCGAGCTTGTCCTGCTCGGTACGGCGATGCGCCAGTTCGGAGTCGGGAATCATCAGGTTGATGGTGCGGTTGGGGATGTCGATCTCGATCATGTCGCCTTCGCGCACCAGGCCGATGGCGCCGCCATTGGCGGCTTCCGGCGAGGCGTGGCCGATGGAGAGGCCCGAGGTACCGCCGGAGAAGCGACCGTCGGTGATCAGCGCACAGGCCTTGCCGAGACCCTTGGACTTCAGATAGCTCGTCGGATAGAGCATTTCCTGCATGCCGGGACCGCCCTTGGGGCCTTCGTAGCGGATGACCACCACATCGCCGGCGACGACCTCATTGTTGAGGATCGCCTTCACCGAAGCATCCTGGCTTTCGAAGACGCGCGCCGGGCCGGTGAACTTCAGGATCGACTCGTCGACGCCCGCCGTCTTCACGATGCAGCCGTCCAGCGCGATGTTGCCGTAGAGAACCGCAAGTCCCCCATCCTTCGAGAACGGGTTCTTGACGGAGCGGATGACGCCCTTGTCGCTGTCGGTGTCGAGCTCGTCCCAGCGCGAGGACTGCGAGAAGGCAACCTGGGTCGGGACGCCGCCGGGAGCCGCCTTGAAGAAGGTGCGGACCATCTCGCTGTTGGTGCGGGTGATGTCCCAGCGGTCGATGGCGTCGCCGAGCGTCGCCTCGTGGACCGTCTTGCAGTCGCGGTTGATCAGGCCGCCCCGTTCCAGCTCGCCGAGGATTCGCATGATGCCGCCGGCGCGGTGGACGTCTTCCATGTGGACGTCGCTCTTTGCCGGCGCCACCTTCGACAGGCAGGGCACCTTGCGCGACAGGCGGTCGATATCGTCGAGGGTGAAATCGACGTCACCCTCGTAGGCGGCCGCAAGGATGTGAAGAACGGTGTTGGTGGAACCGCCCATGGCGATGTCGAGCGCCATGGCATTTTCGAATGCTTCCTTGGTCGCGATCGAGCGCGGCAGGACGCTGTAGTCGTCCTGCTCGTAGTGGCGGCGGGCGAGATCGACGATCAGATGGCCGGCTTCGACGAACAGGCGCTTGCGGTCAGCATGGGTGGCAAGCGTCGAGCCGTTGCCCGGCAGCGAGAGACCCAGCGCTTCCGTCAGGCAGTTCATCGAGTTGGCGGTGAACATTCCCGAGCACGAACCGCAGGTCGGACAGGCGGCACGCTCGATCGCCTGGACATCGGCGTCCGACATCGCCTCATCGGCCGCAGCGACCATGGCGTCGACGAGATCCAGCGCCACGGTCTTGCCCTGCAGGACGACCTTGCCGGCTTCCATCGGGCCGCCGGAGACAAAGACGGACGGGATGTTGAGGCGCATGGCGGCGCTCAGCATGCCGGGCGTGATCTTGTCGCAGTTGGAGATGCAGACCATGGCATCGGCGCAATGGGCGTTGACCATGTATTCGACCGAGTCCGAGATGATCTCGCGCGACGGCAGCGAATAGAGCATGCCGTCATGGCCCATGGCGATGCCGTCGTCGACGGCGATCGTGTTGAACTCCTTGGCGACGCCGCCGGCAGCCTCGATTTCGCGGGCGACGAGCTGGCCGAGATCCTTGAGGTGGACGTGGCCCGGCACGAACTGCGTGAAGGAGTTCACCACCGCGATGATCGGCTTGCCGAAGTCGCCGTCCTTCATGCCGGTGGCGCGCCACAGGCCGCGCGCACCTGCCATGTTGCGGCCGTGGGTCGTGGTTCTGGAACGATAGACGGGCATGGTTTTCTTCCTCGATCTTGTATTTCGGGCGCGCTCTGCCACGGCGGCACAGCCCGGTTTTCCCGGCTTTCCTACTCCAAGGGCCCCGAAGTGTCACTATCAGGCGGGGCAAAACCGGTACGCCTGCCGAAGCCTCACGCAAACGTGGGCCGAAGATTTCTGGCCGGCGCTGTGAAACTAATTCGTCTCGCGTTACGTATATCAGACAAAGCCGCTCCGAAGGAGACTGTCATGCCCGTCTATCGCCCGCCTCGTATCGCCGCCTCCGACATCACCCCCCGCGACATCTACATGTCACGGCGCAAGTTCATGGGCACCGCTGCGGCCGGATTCGTGATGGCCGGCGCCGGCTCGGCCCTGGCCGCGCCGCTGACCGCCGCCCCGAGCCGCTTTTCGACCGACGAGACACTGACGCCGAAAGAGGCGGTCACCACCTACAACAACTTCTACGAATTCGGCACGGCCAAGAGCGATCCGGCCCAGAATTCCGGTCAGTTCGAGCCGCTGCCGTGGTCGGTGAAGGTCGACGGCATGGTCGGCAAGCCGCGCGAATTCGGCATCGAAGAGTTGATGAAGATGCAGCTCGAGGACCGGACCTACCGGATGCGCTGCGTCGAGGGCTGGTCGATGGTCATCCCGTGGATCGGCTTCCCGCTGTCGGCGCTTCTCGACCAGGTGGAGCCGCTCGGCAGCGCCAAATATGTATCTTTCGAAACCGTCGTCCGCCCCGAGCAGATGCCGGGACAGACAGGGTTCTTCCAGCCGCTGGAATGGCCCTATGTCGAGGGCCTGCGCCTCGACGAGGCGCGCCATCCGCTGACCATCCTCGCCGTCGGGCTCTATGGCGAAACGCTGCCGAACCAGAACGGTGCGCCGATCCGGCTCGTCGTGCCGTGGAAATACGGGTTCAAGAGCATCAAGTCGATCGTCAAGATCTCGCTCGTCGAGGAGCAGCCGCAAACCACCTGGAAGAATTCGAACGCCCGCGAATACGGCTTCTACTCGAACGTCAATCCGGCCGTCGATCATCCGCGCTGGAGCCAGGCGACCGAACAGCGGATCGGTGACGGCGGCTTCTTCTCCGTCGCCAACCGCCCCACCCTGCCCTTCAACGGCTATGCCGACGAGGTCGCAAGCCTCTATGAGGGAATGGACCTCAAGGCGAACTTCTGATGGCATTGATCCCCACCCTGCCCCGCAAGCTGCACGGGGCGAGCATCTGGGCGCTCTATGTCGTCGGCCTGCTTCCAGCGGTCTGGTACTTCTACCAGGGCGCCACCGGCGGGCTGGGGGTCAACCCGGTCAAGACCTTCGAACACCTGTTAGGGATCTGGGCGCTGCGGTTCCTGATCGCGACGCTCGCCGTCACACCGCTGCGCGACTTCGCGGGCATCAACTGGCTGCGCTATCGCCGGGCGCTCGGTCTCCTGGCCTTCTATTACGTCGCGCTGCATTTCTCCGTCTGGCTGATCCTCGACCGTGGCCTCGACTTCAGTTCGATTGCCGGCGATATCGTCAAGCGACCCTATATCACCATCGGCATGGTCTGCCTCGTCTCGCTGGTGCCGCTGGCGCTGACCTCCAACAGCTGGTCGATCCGGCGCCTCGGCCAGCGCTGGAGCAAGCTCCACCAGCTGATCTATCCGGTGGCGCTGGGCGGCGCGCTTCACTATCTCCTCGCGATCAAGTCCCTCACCGCAGGCCCTTTCATCCACATTGCGCTGATCGCGCTACTGCTGCTCTACCGCCCGCTGCGCAAGCCCTTCCTTGCCTGGAAACGCGGCAAGCCGCTCGCGGCGCAACAGAGAGCATCTTCCCGCTAGGACTGTGCCGGACACTGCCGTCGGTGGTGACGGAGAGATCAGGATGCGCCGCGACCCGCCGTGCATCCTCCATCCGGTTCACAGCTTATATGAGCGGGAGCTTTTTCCTGTGCAGTGACCACGTAAAACTTGCGGACACTTCCGATCCGGCTGTTGTATGGTAAGCAAAGCCATACCCCCATGCCCCTTCTCTTCGGAAGTACTCCATGACCAGAGATCTGATCTTCATCGGTCCTTTGCCGCCCCCGGTACATGGACAGGCTATCGCGACGCGGACTGTTCAGGAGCAGCTTCTGACCGCAGGACTGCAGATCGAAACGCTGAACCTCGGCGTCGAAAGCAGAGGATCCACCGCCGCCCTGATGGTGCGCCGGGGCTGGGCCCAACTGCGGGCGATCATAGCCTGCATCACAGGGCGCCAGCCCAGCGTCTACATTTCCGTCGGCGCCAACAGGGGCATGTATCTGACGGCCTTGATGGCGCTTGCGGCCCGCGCCACCGGCAAGACCGTCGTGCTCCACCACCACACCTATGCCCATATCGGCCAGGAAGTACCGAGGATGAAGATCCTTCTGGCGCTTGCCGGAAAGGCGGCCTGGCACATCACCATCTGCCCGGCAATGAGCGCACAGCTGAAGAAGGTATACCCTCAAGTCTTGAAGACGCTCGAATTCAGCAACATCGGTTCCGTCGACACCGATCTGCTGACGCTGGCGCGGGAAGACAGAACCGAGGTGACGCTCGGGTTCATGAGCAATCTCACGGCCGAGAAAGGCGTCCATCACGCCATCGCTGCGTTTCGCGAGGCGCTCGCCGCCGGCCACGCGCAGCGGCTGGTTCTTGCCGGGCCCTGCAACGACGAGGCATCCCGGCAGGCCGTCGAGGCGGCCCTCGAGGAGATGGGCGACAGGCTCGTATACCTGGGCCCGGTCTACGGGCACGAGAAGGTCTCGTTTTTCGAGATGATCGACATCTTCCTCTTCCCGTCCACCTATGCCAACGAAACCCAGGGGATCGTCAACCTGGAGGCGCTGGCAGCCGGCCTGCCGATCGTGGCGTTCGGCCTCTGCTGCATTCCATCCGATCTGGACGTTGACTCGTGCATCGTCGTTGATCCGCACGAGGGACCAGCCGGTTTTGCCGATGCGACACGGCGGATGGCGGGCCAACTCGGTCAGCAGTCCAGGCACGCGCTAGCGCAAGCCTCGCGGGCCCAGTTCGGGCGGCTGCAGTCCCGGCATGCGGCCGAGAGGAGCGCCTTGTACGATCTCCTCGCCGGCGTGAGGCCCGAGGGGCGGACTTCATCTGCTGATTAACGCCAGTGGTGCGGCTGGTTTGGCAGGGTCCCGACCGGCGGCTTTAAATCCATGACGACAAAACGCGAAAGAGCCGGGTGTCGCCACCCGGCTCTTTCAATCTGTCGCATCCGAAATCCGCAGATTATGCGGCTTCGGCGGCTTCCATTTCAGCCGCATGGCGAGCCTTGTCGGCTGCGCCCTTGGCGTTGACGTCGCGCTCGACGAACTCGATGACCGCGAGCGGTGCATTGTCGCCCTGGCGGAAGCCAGCCTTCATGATACGCAGGTAGCCGCCATTGCGGGTTGCGTAACGCGAGGCGATTGTGTCGAACAGCTTGCGGACGGCGTCCTGATCCTGGATCTGCGAGATCGCCTGACGGCGAGCGTGCAGGTCGCCGCGCTTGCCGAGCGTGACAAGCTTTTCGACGATCGGACGAATTTCCTTGGCCTTCGGCAAGGTGGTGACGATCTGCTCATGCGTGATCAGCGAGGCAGCCATGTTGGCAAACATGGCCTTGCGGTGGCTGGCAGTGCGGTTGAGCTTGCGACCGGCTTTCTGGTGGCGCATCTCTGGTCTCCTTTACTTGCAGGCATCCGCCTGCAGTCTAATGGTTAGTACTGGTCTTCGTAACGCTTGGCGAGGTCTTCGATATTTTCCGGCGGCCAGGCGGGAACTTCCATACCGAGATGGAGGCCCATGGATGCCAGAACTTCCTTGATCTCGTTCAGCGACTTGCGACCGAAATTCGGAGTGCGCAGCATTTCCGCCTCGGTCTTCTGGATGAGATCGCCGATGTAGACGATGTTGTCGTTCTTCAGGCAGTTCGCGGACCGGACGGAAAGTTCCAGTTCGTCGACCTTCTTGAGGAGCGCCGGGTTGAACGCCAGTTCGGTGACCGATTCCTCTTCGGCTTCCTTCTGCGGCTCGTCGAAGTTGACGAAGACCGAGAGCTGGTCCTGCAGGATACGGGCAGCAAAGGCAACAGCATCTTCGCCCGTGACCGAGCCATCGGTCTCGATGGTCATGGTCAGCTTGTCGTAGTCGAGAACCTGGCCTTCGCGGGTGTTTTCCACCTTGTAGGACACTTTCTTGACCGGCGAGTAGAGGCTGTCGACCGGGATGAGGCCGATCGGAGCGTCTTCAGCACGGTTGCGATCGGCAGGAACGTAACCCTTACCGTTGTTGACCGTGAATTCCATGCGGATCTCCGCGCCCTCGTCGAGGGTGCAGATGACGTGGTCAGGGTTCAGGATCTCGATGTCGCCGACCGTCTGAATGTCGCCGGCCGTCACGGAACCTGGACCCTGCTTGCGCACAACCATGCGCTTTGCGTCGTCGCCATCCATCTTGATGGCGATTTCCTTGATGTTGAGCACGATGTCCGTCACATCTTCCCGGACGCCCGGGATGGAGGAGAATTCGTGCAGAACGCCGTCGATCTGGACGGCGGTGACAGCAGCACCGCGCAGCGACGACAAAAGCACCCGGCGCAGAGCGTTGCCGAGCGTCAAGCCGAAGCCCCGCTCAAGCGGTTCTGCGACGAGGTTCACCTTCGTGCGACCGGACGAGGTGAACTCCACCTTGTTCGGCTTGATCAGTTCCTGCCAGTTCTTCTGGATCATGTTTTAAACCTTCCGTTCGTTGCCACCATCCAATCGTGGCAACCGAGCATGAGAAGCACCGAGCGAGACAAGGCCCTTCGGCGGTACGGCAAAACCGCCAGACTTCGAGAACGAAGTGAGGCGGCATTACACAAGTTCAATGCAGCCTGGCTGAACCGCCGGCGCATCCGCTGATTAGACGCGGCGCTTCTTGCGCGGACGGCAACCGTTGTGCGGGATCGGGGTCACGTCACGGATCGAGGTGATCATGAAACCGGCGGCCTGCAGAGCGCGCAGAGCCGATTCACGACCGGAGCCCGGACCGCAGACTTCGACTTCCAGCGACTTCATGCCATGTTCCTGGGCCTTCTTGGCGCAGTCTTCGGCAGCGATCTGTGCGGCGAACGGGGTCGACTTACGCGAACCCTTGAAGCCCTTCGCGCCAGCCGACGACCAGGCAATCGCATTGCCCTGCGCGTCGGTGATGGTGATCATGGTGTTGTTGAAGGTCGAATTGACGTGGGCAACGCCCGACGTGATGTTTTTGCGTTCGCGACGGCGGACGCGTGTGGCTTCCTTGGCCATGGTCTTCCTTTCGTTGATCTCGTCACCGCCGTAGTTCCAGCGGCTCCACCGGAGCCAGGCTTGCGCCCGGCACCAAACTCAAAAAGAGGCCAGCGAGCGAGCGCCAGCCTCTCCCACCCGGAGAACCGGGAAATTACTTCTTCTTACCAGCAATCGCCTTTGCCGGACCCTTGCGGGTGCGGGCATTGGTGTGCGTGCGCTGACCGCGGACCGGAAGGCCACGACGGTGGCGCAGGCCACGGTAGCAACCAAGGTCCATCAGACGCTTGATGTTCATCGAGGTTTCGCGACGCAGGTCGCCTTCGACCTGGTAATCGCGGTCGATGGTTTCGCGGATCTGCAGAACTTCTGCGTCCGTGAGCTGATGAACGCGACGTTCAGCCGGAATACCGACCTTCTCGACGATTTCCTGTGCGAACTTCGGGCCGATCCCGTGAATATACGTGAGCGCAATAACAACGCGCTTCGCAGTCGGGATGTTGACGCCAGCGATACGTGCCACGCCTATTCTCCTTCGTTCCAGTTGCCATCCGGCAAGTGGTACTTCTTCCATGAGAGCAGCCGCAAGACGGCCGCCAGTTCAAACGATTATCCGAAACAGTCAAACGACCGACCCGGATACCCTTCTCGGGAGATCCGCACCGATCGCATATGCTGTAGCGAGTTGGCGCGGGGTTTAACGGAATCGGTCAAAAATAGCAACCGGCTCCGCCAAGATTCTTTAACAAGCCACCGCCCCTCTCAAAGAGCGGCGAGGATCTTCTCTATGTCTGCCGTCACGGCATCCATTTCCGCCATGCCGTCGACGGTCTGCAAGCTGCCCTTGGCATAGTAGTAGCCGATGAGCGGCGAGGTTTCCTTGTAGTAGACCTCGAGACGCTGCGTCATCGTTTCGGCATTGTCGTCCGGGCGGCGCTTGAAGTGCGTTGAACCGCACTTGTCGCAGACGCCTTCTACTGCCGGCTTCTTGTCGGTGTCGTGATAGACCGTCCCGCACTGTGCGCAGGAATAGCGGCCGGAGACACGACGAACCAGTTCCTTGTCGTCGACCTTCAATTCGATGATGGCCGACAGACCCAGTCCCTTGTCCTTCAGCATCTTCTCGGTGGCATCGGCCTGGACGAGAGTCCTGGGGAAGCCATCGAGAATGAAGCCATTGGCACAATCGGGCTGATCGATTCGCTCGGACACGATGGCGATGACGATGTCATCCGAGACCAGCTTTCCGGCGTCCATGACTTCCTTGGCACGCTTGCCGACGTCCGTCTGTGCCGCCACGGCTGCCCGCAGCATGTCGCCGGTGGATAGCTGCGGAATTCCGTGCTTATCCACGATCCGCTGGGCCTGGGTCCCCTTCCCCGCGCCCGGCGGTCCCAAAAGTATCAGTCTCATCGTCCCCTCTTTCCTCCACGCAGTTTCGACTTCTTGATCAACCCCTCGTACTGCTGAGCAATCAGGTGACCCTGGATCTGTGCGACCGTATCAAGCGTAACACTGACCACGATCAAAAGCGAAGTACCACCAAGGGCTAATGGTACCCCCGTACGGGCAATCAGCAGCTCAGGCAGGATGCAGACGAAGACGAGGTAGACCGCGCCGATCACTGTGATTCGGGTCAGGACGTAGTCGATGTAGTCGGCGGTGCGTTCGCCCGGACGAATGCCCAGGATGAAGCCGCCATGCTTCTTCAGGTTATCGGCGGTGTCCTTCGGGTTGAAGACGATCGCCGTATAGAAGAAGGCGAAGAAGGCAATCAGCATGCCGTAGAGCACCATGAACGCCGGCTGACCGTGACCAAGCGCGGCGATCACCGTCGTTGCCCAGCTCGGAAGCTCGGCACTGTTTGCAAATCCCGCAGCCGTCGCCGGCAGAAGGAGAAGCGACGAGGCAAAGATCGCCGGGATCACGCCTGCGGTGTTGAGCTTCAGCGGCAGATGCGAGGTGTCGCCCTGGAACATGCGGTTGCCCACCTGGCGCTTCGGATACTGGATCAGAAGCCTGCGCTGGGCACGTTCGACGAAGACGATCAGCGTGATGACACCGATCGCCACCAGAATGACCAGGAGAATCAGCGCCGTCGACAGAGCGCCGGTCCGGCCGAGTTCCAGCGTACCTGCAAAGGCGGTCGGCAGACCTGCAGCAATGCCGGCAAAGATGATCAGCGAAATACCGTTGCCGATGCCGCGGGCGGTGATCTGCTCACCGAGCCACATCAGGAACATGGTACCGCCCAGAAGCGTCACGACGGTGGTGATGCGGAAGAACCAGCCCGGATCGAGCACCAGGCCATTGCCGCTCTCGAGGCCTGCGGCAATGCCGTAGGCCTGCAGCGTGCCGAGCAGGACGGTGCCGTAGCGGGTGTACTGGTTGATGACCTTGCGGCCCTGCTCGCCTTCCTTCTTCAGCGCTTCCAGCGAGGGAACGACCGAAGTCATCAGCTGCACGATGATCGACGCAGAGATATAGGGCATGATGCCGAGCGCGAAGATCGCCATGCGCTCCACGGCGCCGCCGGCAAACATGTTGAAGAGACCGAGGATACCACCGGACTGGCCCTGGAAGGCCGCGGCATAAGCCTCCGGGTTGAGGCCGGGCAGCGGAATATGCGTGCCGAGGCGATAGACGAGGAGAGCTGCCAGCGTAAACCACAGCCGCTTCTTGAGATCCTCCGCCTTGGCGAAGGTCGAAAAATTGAGGTTGGAGGCAAGTTGTTCCGCTGCAGAAGCCATGCATTTCTCCGCCTGACCAATTCCGGCGGCGGGAAGGCGCCAAGCCCGGAAAGCAGTCTGAATTCAGTTGATGAAAACGGGCGGGAGCGCGGGACGCAACCAGTGCCTCACCCTGTTTTCCGTATGGTTCCGGAAAGCGCGACCGTAGCGGCCGGTCCCAGAATCGTGAGGCTCACATATGGGAGCAAAATCGCCCGGTGTGAAGCACGCCGGGCGATTTATACGGCTTATTCGGCAGCAGGAGCTTCCGGAAGCTTGATGGTGCTGCCGGCCTTCTCGATCTTCTCGACGGCAGCCTTGGAGGCACCGGCGGCTTCGATCGTGACCTTGGCCGTCAGTTCGCCATCCGACAGGATGCGGACGCCGTCGCGCGGGCGACGGATCACGCCGGCAGCCTTCAGGGCCGCAGCGTCGATCGTTGCCTTGGGGTCGAGCTTCTTGGCATCGATCGCCGTCTGGATGCGACCGAGCGATACGGTCACGAAGTCCGACGAGAAGATGTTGTTGAAGCCGCGCTTGGGCAGGCGACGATAGATCGGCATCTGGCCGCCTTCGAAGCCGTTGATGGACACGCCGGAGCGAGCCTTCTGACCCTTCACGCCGCGACCACCGGTCTTGCCCGAGCCCGAGCCGATACCGCGACCGACGCGCTTGCGGTTCTTCGTCGAACCTTCGTTGTCTTTGAGTTCATTCAGTTTCATGATGACTTCCCCCGTCTCACTTCTCGTCGACGACGCGAACGAGATGCTGGACAGCACGGATCATACCACGAACCGAAGGCGTATCCTCCAGGGTGCTGACCCGGTGCATCTTGTTGAGGCCGAGACCGATCAGCGTTGCGCGCTGTACGGCCGGGCGGCGGATGGGGCTACCGATCTGCTCGACCGTAACCGTCTTGTTGGCTTCTGCCTGAGTAGCTTTCTTGGCCATGATCGCTCTCCTTATTCTTCCGAAGCAATGCCGGAAGCGGCGCGACGAGCCTGAAGCGTGGCATACTTGAGGCCGCGCTGTGCTGCGACGTCCTTCGGATGCACCTGATGCTTCAGGGCGTCAAAAGTGGCGCGAACCATGTTGTACGGGTTCGACGAACCGGTCGACTTCGCAACAACGTCGCTGACGCCGAGTGTTTCGAAGACGGCGCGCATCGGGCCACCTGCGATGATGCCGGTACCGGCCTTGGCGGCACGCAGCAGGACCTTGCCGGCGCCGTGGCGGCCGTTGAGGTCGTGGTGCAGCGTACGGCCGTCGCGCAGCGGTACGAAGATCAGGTCGCGCTTGGCGGATTCAGTCGCCTTGCGGATGGCTTCCGGCACTTCACGTGCCTTGCCGTGGCCGAAGCCGACGCGGCCCTTCTGGTCGCCGACAACGACGAGAGCAGCAAAGCCGAAACGACGGCCGCCCTTGACGACCTTGGCGACGCGGTTGATCGCGACCAGCTTGTCGACGAATTCGCTATCGCGCTCGTCACGGTTCTGGCGATCGTCGCGAGAACCTCTTCTTTCTTGTGCCATTGTCCTTTTCCTTTTTCTTTTCCGGGTGCAATCGGCAGATTACAGGGCGATCCGGTTCAGGATCGGGTGCGGAGAAACCGCGTTTGCCCGGCCCCGCTTGCGCGAGGCCGGGCAAATTCCTTAGAAGCTCAGTCCGCCTTCGCGGGCAGCTTCTGCCAGGGCCTTGATGCGGCCGTGATAGATGAAGGCGCCGCGATCAAACACGACTTCCTTTACACCGGCCTTCGTCGCCCGTTCCGCCACCAGCTTGCCGACGGCGGTCGCTGCTTCAACGTCAGCGCCGGTCTTGAGCTTCGAGCGCAGATCCGAGTCGAGCGTGGAGGCGGCTGCAAGCGTGCGGCCGGCCACGTCGTCAATGACCTGGACATAGATGTTCTTCGACGAGCGATGAACCGACAGGCGCGGACGGCCGTTGGCAACCGCCTTAATCTGGCGGCGCACGCGGCTCGCGCGCTTTGCAAGTGCTTGTTTCCTGCTAGCCATATCGCGTGATCCTTACTTCTTCTTGCCTTCCTTGCGGATGATCCGTTCCTCGGCGTACTTGACGCCCTTGCCCTTGTAGGGCTCCGGACCGCGGTATTCGCGGATTTCCGCTGCAACCTGACCGACCTGCTGCTTGTTAATGCCGGTGACGATGATTTCCGTCGGCTTCGGCACGGCAATCGAAATCCCCTGCGGGGGTTCGTAGACAACGTCATGGCTGAAACCGAGAGCCAGCTGCAGGTTCTTGCCCTGCAGGGACGCACGGTAACCGACGCCATTGATCTCGAGCTTGCGCTCGAAACCGTCCTTCACGCCCTTGAAGATGTTTTCAATCATCGTCCGGGACATGCCCCACTTGGAGCGGGCGTCCTTGCTGTCGTTGACCGGGGTCACCGACACGCCGTCGTCATTGTGTTCAACCTTCACTTCGTCGTTTGCAACGAAGAAAAGCTCGCCCTTCGGACCCTTGGCAGTCACTTTCTGGCCATCAACCGTGGCCGTAACTCCAGCAGGAACCGGAACGGGCTTCTTACCGATACGAGACATTTTTTTGTCCTGTCTGTTCGCTATGGAGATCCCTGCCCTGTCTTAGAAGACAGAGCAAAGAACCTCGCCACCAACGTTCTGTTCGCGAGCCTGGTGATCGGCCATCACACCCTTCGGAGTCGAAAGGATGGTGATGCCGAGGCCGTTCGCGACCTGCGGAATGGACTTCACCGAGACATAAACTCGGCGGCCCGGCTTGGACACGCGGCCGATCTCACGGATCACCGACGCGCCCTCGTAGTACTTCAGCTCGATTTCGATCTCGGACTTGCCGTTACCGTAATCGGTCTGGGAATAGCCGCGGATGTAGCCTTCGGCCTGCAGCACGTCGAGAACGCGTGCGCGCAGTCTGGAGGCAGGCGTCGTCACCGAAGTCTTGCGGCGAGCGGCACCATTGCGGATGCGGGTGAGCATATCGCCCAACGGATCAGTCATGGTCATCTAACTGTCTCCTTACCAGCTCGACTTGACGATACCCGGCACTTTGCCGGAATTGCCCAGCTCACGAAGCGCGATACGCGACATCTTGAGCTTGCGATAGAATGCGCGCGGACGGCCAGTGACTTCGCAACGGTTACGAATGCGGGTCTTGGAGCCATCGCGCGGCAGCGAGGCAAGAGTCAGTGTTGCCTGGAACCGCTCTTCGATCGAGAGGCCCTGGTTCATGATGGTTGCCTTCAGGGTCGCACGCTTTGCGGCCTGGTTGGCAACTGTCTTGCGGCGGCGCTTGTTCTTTTCAACTGCGCTAGTCTTCGCCATATCGGAGTTCCTTTTCTACGCTCGTCGTTACGGTTACTGACGGAACGGGAAGTTGAACTCTCTGAGGAGAGCCCGGGCTTCGTCGTCGGCCTTGGCCGTCGTGCAAACGATGATGTCCATGCCCCACATCTGATCAACCTTGTCGTAGTTGATCTCAGGGAACACGATGTGTTCCTTAATGCCCATGGCGAAGTTGCCACGGCCGTCAAAGCTCTTCGGGTTCAGGCCGCGAAAGTCGCGAACGCGCGGGAGCGCGATGTTGATCAGGCGGTCGAGGAATTCGTACATGCGTGCGCCGCGCAGGGTAACCTTGGCGCCGATCGGCATGCCTTCGCGGACCTTGAAGCCAGCGATGGAGTTGCGTGCCTTGGTGATCACGGCCTTCTGGCCGGAGATCGCAGCGAGATCCGCTGCAGCAACGGTGGGCTTCTTGGAATCGGCTGTCGCCTCGCCCACGCCCATGTTGATGACGATCTTCTCGAGCTTCGGGATCATCATCTCGTTGGCGAAGGAGAATTCTTCCTTCAGCGCACCGCGGATGCGGGAAACATATTCTGTCTTGAGCCGCGGCTCATACTTCGCCTCAGCCATCGATCAAATCTCCCGTACGCTTGGCAACTCGCACCTTCTTCCCGTCGACAACCTGGAAGCCAACGCGGGTCGGCTTGCCATCCTTCGCGGCGATCGCGAGGTTCGACAGGTGGATGGATGCTTCCTTGTTGATGATGCCGGCTTCCTGCGTCTGCGTCTGACGCTGGTGGCGCTTCACCATGTTAATACCGCGCACGAGTGCGCGATCTTCCTTCGGCATAACCTGGAGGACTTCGCCGGTACGGCCCTTGTCCTTGCCGGTCAATACGACGACACTGTCGCCCTTGCGGATCTTCTGCATCGGTATCGCTCCCTTACAGCACTTCTGGAGCCAGCGAGATGATCTTCATGTGGTTCTTGGCGCGAAGTTCGCGCGGAACCGGTCCGAAGATACGGGTACCGATCGGCTCTTTCTTGTTATCAATAAGCACCGCCGCGTTGTTGTCGAAGCGGATGACGCTGCCGTCGGCACGACGAATGTCCTTGGCGGTACGCACAACCACCGCCTTCATCACATCGCCCTTCTTCACGCGGCCACGCGGAATAGCTTCCTTGATCGAGACGACGATTACGTCGCCGACCGAAGCGTACTTGCGCTTGGAGCCGCCCAGCACCTTGATGCACATGACACGACGTGCGCCGGAATTATCCGCCACGTCGAGGTTTGTTTGCATCTGAATCATTTCAGGTCGCCTTTTTCTAATGACCGGAACGACCGGGCGCGCGAACGCCCCGATCCGGCTTATGGACAGAATTTCATTGTGCGCGGGACGGATCTTGCCAAGGTGGTTTCCTTAAAAAGGACCTTCCCTGCGCTCAAAGCAAAAGAACGCTCGTTGCCGAGCGTCCTGCGCCGATGGCGTGCTTCATACAGAAATCTGCGCCAGAAGCAAGAGCCTGGCGCAAATGACTGAAATTAAGCCTGGGCGGAAATCACCGTCCAGCACTTATCCTTGGAAATCGGGGCGCATTCCTGGATGGAAACCACGTCACCGACCTTGTACTGATTGTTCTCGTCGTGCGCCTTGTACTTCTTGGAACGGCGAACCGTCTTCTGAAGCAGCGGATGGGAGAATCGGCGCTCGATGCGGACAACAACGGTCTTCTCGTTCTTGTCGGAAACTACGACGCCCTGCAGAATGCGTTTCGGCATATTGTTCTTCCTTTAGGCCTTTGCTTCTGCCGCCTTCTGGCGGGCAATGGTTTTGACGCGGGCGATGTCCTTGCGGACTTCGTTAACGCGCGAGGACTTCTCGAGCTGACCGGTGGCCTTCTGGAAGCGCAGGTTGAACTGCTCCTTCTTGAGGTCGGCGAGCTTGTCCTTGAGCTGGTCGGCCGTGAGGCCGCGAACTTCTTCGGCTTTCATCGTGCCTTCTCCTACTCTGCGATGCGCTGAACGAAGCGCGTCTTAACCGAGAGCTTGGCGGAGCCGAGACGAAGTGCCTCGCGGGCAATCTCCTCGGATACACCGTCGATCTCGAACATCATCCGGCCGGGCTTGACCTTGCATGCCCAGTATTCGACCGAACCCTTACCCTTACCCATGCGGACTTCCGTCGGCTTGGCTGTGACCGGAACGTCTGGGAAGACGCGGATCCACACGCGGCCGGCACGCTTCATATAGCGCGTGATGGCACGACGAGCGGCTTCGATCTCACGAGCGTTGACGCGGTTCGGCTCCTGAGCCTTCAGACCGAACTCACCGAAGGCCAGATCGAATCCGCCCTTGGCAACACCCTTGATACGTCCCTTGAACTGCTTCCGGAACTTTGTACGCTTTGGCTGCAACATTTTCTTACTTCTCCGAGCTTATCTTTCGCCAGCGCTAATCAAGCATTTTCGCGACGACGATCGCCACGGTCGCCACGATCACCACGGCTTGCGGGACCCTGTGCGTCACCTTCGAGAGCGCGGCGTTCGGAAGCCATCGGATCGTGCTCAAGGATTTCACCCTTGAAGATCCAGACCTTGATGCCGCAGATACCGAATGCGGTTTCGGCTTCTGCCGTCCCGTAGTCGATGTCGGCGCGCAGCGTGTGAAGCGGCACGCGGCCTTCACGATACCATTCGGTACGGGCGATTTCCGCACCACCGAGACGGCCGGCGCAGGTGATCCTGATGCCTTCGGCACCAAGACGCATCGCCGACTGAACGGCACGCTTCATCGCACGACGGAAGGCGATACGACGCTCGAGCTGCTGGGCGATGCCCTGGGCAACCAGAGTGGCGTCGACTTCGGGCTTGCGCACTTCAACGATGTTGAGGTGCGTTTCCGAATTCGTCATCGTCGAGATCTTCTTGCGAAGCTTCTCGATGTCGGCGCCCTTCTTGCCGATGATCAGACCCGGGCGCGCCGAGTGGATCGTGACGCGGCACTTCTTGTGCGGACGCTCGATGACCACCTTGGCGATACCGGCCTGCTTCAGCTCGGACATCAGATACGCGCGGATCTTCAGATCCTCGTGCAGCAGCTTGCCGTATTCGGCATTGTCGGCGAACCAACGGCTGTCCCAGGTGCGGTTAATGCCGAGGCGGAAACCGATTGGATTGATTTTCTGACCCATTATGCGGCCTCCCCTTTTTCCTCGACTTCGCGCACGACGATCGTCAGGTGCGCGAAAGGCTTCTCGATGCGAGAAGCACGGCCGCGACCGCGAGCGTGGAAGCGCTTCATGACGATCGACTTGCCGACGTAGGCTTCCGATACGATCAGGGAGTCGACGTCGAGGTCATGGTTGTTCTCGGCGTTGGCGATGGCAGACTCGAGAGTCTTCCTCACCGTGCCGGCGATGCGCTTGCGAGAGAACTCGAGGTCCGCGAGCGCGCGTTCGACCTTCTTGCCACGGATCATGGCGGCAACCAGGTTGAGCTTCTGCGGGCTGACGCGAATGGTGCGGGCAACTGCCTGCGCCTCATTGTCCTTCAGCCGGCGTTCGGTCTTTGCCTTCGCCATGGTTACTTCCTCTTCGCCTTCTTGTCCGCGCCGTGACCATAATAGGTACGCGTGGGCGCGAACTCACCGAACTTGTGACCGACCATGTCTTCGTTGACGCTGACCGGGATGTGCTTGCTGCCGTTGTAGACGCCGAACGTCAGACCGACGAACTGCGGCAGGATGGTGGAACGGCGGCTCCACATCTTGATCACTTCGCTCCGTCCGCCTTCACGAACCTTCTCAGCCTTCTTGAGAAGATAGCCGTCAACAAACGGGCCTTTCCATACTGAACGAGCCATTCCTGACTACCTCTCTTACTTCTTGCGCTGGTGGCGCGAACGCATGATGAACTTGTCAGTCGACTTGTTCGAGCGCGTACGCTTGCCCTTGGTGGGCTTACCCCACGGGCTGACTGGGTGACGGCCACCCGACGTGCGGCCTTCACCACCGCCGTGCGGGTGGTCGACAGGGTTCATGACGACACCGCGGTTATGCGGGGTCTTGCCGCGCCAGCGGGTACGACCGGCCTTGCCGTCGTTGATGTTGCCATGGTCCGGGTTGGACACGGCGCCGACGGTGGCGAGGCACGAGCCCGGAACGAGGCGCTGCTCGCCCGAGTTCAGGCGAAGGATGGCCATGCCCTGGTCACGACCGACGAGCTGCACGTAGGTGCCGGCCGAACGGGCGATCTGACCGCCCTTGCCCGGCTTCATCTCGACGTTGTGCACGATCGAGCCCACCGGAACGTACTGCAGAGGCATGGTGTTGCCCGGCTTGACGTCCACGGCCTTGTCGGACGCGATGACCTTGTCGCCGGCAGCAAGACGCTGCGGAGCGAGGATGTAGGCCAGCTCACCGTCCTCATACTTGATGAGAGCGATGAACGCGGTACGGTTCGGATCGTATTCCAGGCGCTCGACCGTACCCTCGACGTCGAACTTGCGACGCTTGAAGTCGATCAGGCGATAGGTACGCTTGTGACCGCCGCCGATGAAGCGGGCGGTGATGCGGCCGAGGTTGTTACGACCGCCGCTCTTGGAGAGGCCTTCCGTCAGCGCCTTGACCGGCTTGCCCTTGTGAAGGCCAGACCGGTCGACGATGACCAGCTGTCGCTGGCTCGGAGACGTCGGATTGTAGCTTTTCAATGCCATTTTTCTGTTCCTCAGAGACCGGTGGAGACGTCGATCGACTGACCTTCGGCCAGCGTCACGATAGCCTTCTTCACGTCCTTCTGCTTGCCGATGAAGCCGCGGAAACGCTTAACCTTGCCCTTGCGGACCAGCGTATTGACGGCCTTGACCTTCACACCGAAAAGCGCCTCGACGGCAGCCTTGATTTCCGGCTTGGAAGCATCCTTGGCAACGTTGAAAACAATCTGGTTCTGCTCAGATACCAGCGTCGACTTTTCGGTGATCGAAGGAGATACGATCACATCGTAGTGGCGAAGATCGGTCACTTGAAACGCTCCTCTAGAGCTTCAACTGCGGCCTTCGACAGCACGAGCTTGCCGCGACGCAGGATGTCGTAAACATTGATGCCCTGAACCGGCAGAACATCGACGTTCGGGATGTTCTGGGCAGCGAGCTTGAAGTTGTTGTCGAGTTCCGCACCGCCGATGAAGAGCACGTTGGTGAGGCCCATCGACGCGAACGAACCGACAAGCGCCTTGGTCTTTGCTTCGGCGGCAACCAGGTTGTCGATGACGATCAGGTCTTCCGACTTCAGCTTGGCAGACAGGGCGTGACGCAGAGCAAGCGCACGGACCTTCTTGGGAAGATCGTGGGCGTGGCTGCGGACGACCGGGCCGTGAGCCTTGCCACCGCCACGGAACTGAGGTGCACGTGCCGAATGGTGACGAGCGCGGCCCGTACCCTTCTGCTTGTACATCTTGGCACCGGTGCGGGAGACTTCTGCACGGGTCTTGGTCTTGTGCGTGCCCTGCTGCTTCTTGGCGAGCTGCCAACGAACCATACGGGCAAGAATGTCTTCGCGGGGGTCGAGGCCGAAAATCTCATCCGACAGGGAGACCTTGCCGGCGTCTTTTCCCTCGAGGGTCTTGACGTTGAATTCCATGTGCTTGGCTCCCTTACTTCGCGGCCGACTTGATGGCATCGCGAACGACGATCCAAGCGCCCTTGGAGCCGGGAACGGCACCCTTGACGAGGATCAGGCCGCGGTTCTCATCGGTGGAGACGACTTCGAGGTTCTGCGTGGTGACGCGCGTCTGGCCCATGTGGCCCGCCATGCGCTTGCCCTTCCAGACCTTGCCCGGATCCTGGTTGGAACCGGTCGAACCATGCGAACGGTGCGAAACGGACACACCGTGCGTGGCCCGCAGACCGCCGAAGTTGTGGCGCTTCATGGCGCCCGCAAAGCCCTTACCGATCGTCGTACCCGTCACGTCCACCAGCTGACCAGCGGTGAAGTGGCCGGCCGTCAGCTCGGTGCCAACGTCGATCATGTTGTCTTCGGTCACGCGAAACTCGACGAGCTTCGCCTTTGGCTCGACTTCAGCAACGGCAAAATGGCCGCGCAGCGCCTTCGTCGTGTTCTTCACCTTGGCGGTGCCTGCACCCAGCTGAATAGCCGTGTAGCCATTCTTTTCCTGGGTACGCTGGGCAACGACCTGGCACTTTTCGAGCCGCAGTACTGTTACCGGGATATGTTCACCAGCGTCGTTATAGACGCGGGTCATTCCCACTTTCTGTGCAATTACACCCGAACGCATCGGTTAATTCCTTCTCACTCCGCTCGAGACAACCGCCTCAGAGCTTGATCTCAACATCGACACCTGCGGCGAGATCGAGCTTCATCAGCGCGTCTACCGTCTGCGGTGTCGGATCTACGATGTCGAGAAGGCGCTTATGGGTGCGCATCTCGAACTGCTCGCGGCTCTTCTTGTCGATATGGGGAGACCGGTTAACCGTAAACTTCTCGATTCGGGTCGGAAGCGGAACGGGGCCCCGGACACTAGCACCGGTGCGCTTCGCCGTCGACACGATCTCGCGCGTGGAAGCATCGAGAATTCGGTGATCGAACGCCTTCAGGCGAATGCGGATATTTTGGCCGTTCATTCGACGTTATCCTTGTTGTCTGTTACTACGCGTGCCCAACGTAAAGGCACGGGTTGTTCTTTTACCTAAGGCGGACCACCGGTTTCAAAGATCGAGAGGAACACCGCAGGACGGTATCCCTTTCCAGTCTTCGGGCCTTGCGACCCACCTTGATGCTGATTGCAGTTCCCTGCCCCATTCGAAGCAGGGGCAAATCGCGCTTGCGCGCCATTTGCTACATTTTCGTGTCATAAGCAAGCGACGAAACGCCGCTTGCTTAAATCATTGTTCGCTGCAGAGCAGCGAAGCCGGCGCAACCTGCGTCGGCCCCCGCCTTGCGTCGATTAGGCGACGATCGAAGCGACGATGCCGGCGCCGACGGTGCGGCCACCTTCGCGGATCGCGAAGCGCAGCTTTTCTT
>NZ_JMQK01000017.1:0-95689 GCF_000705355.1 Pseudorhizobium marinum | reverse complement strand
GGAACTGGCAGGATCACATCAACGTCTACGGCCCGGACAACCACCTGCGTCTGACCGGCAAGCACGAAACCGCGCCGTGGAACAAGTTCTCCTACGGCATTGCCGACCGCGGTGCGTCGATCCGCGTTCCGCACTCCTTCGTCAACAACGGCTACAAGGGCTATCTCGAGGATCGCCGCCCCAACTCCCAGGGCTGCCCCTACCAGATCGCGTCCGTCGTCCTGAAGACGATCGCCGAAGTGCCGACGGCCGACTACGCCCGCAGCGCCGCCTGATCAAAAACGGCGCCGGAGACCTCCGGCGCCGTTTTTCTGCCCGGTCGGGTCTCCGGCCCGCACCCGCCCTTCGTGCTGACAAGCCGCGACGGAGCTACTTTCTCCCCAAAAGCCTGGACACCGATAGCGCGCCGCACGTATGGCTGGACCTATCGCGATGACATCCACGGGAGACCCTATCCATGACCAATCCGCTTTTCAGCCTTGCCGGCCGCACCGCCCTCGTCACCGGCTCGTCCCGTGGGCTCGGCCTCGCAATCGCCAGGGGACTTGCGGAAGCGGGAGCCGCGATCGTGCTGAACGGCGTGAATGCGGAGCGGCTGGAAGAAACTGCGGCGGCGCTGAGGGCTGAAGGGTTCTCCGTCAGCAGTGCCGCCTTCGACGTTACCGACGAGGCGGCCGTCGTTGCCACCTTCGAGCGCTTTGATGCGGAGGGCGTGGCGATCGACATCCTCGTCAACAATGCGGGCATCCAGTACCGCAAGCCGATCGTCGAACTGGACCTCGCCAACTGGAACCGCGTCATCGACACCAATCTGACGAGCGCCTTTCTCGTCTCACGGGAAGCGGCCAAGCGCATGCTGCCGCGCAAGCACGGGAAGGTCGTCAATATCGGCTCGCTGATGAGCGGGCTCGGCCGCGCGACGGTTGCGCCCTATACGGCGGCCAAGGGCGGCATCAAGACGCTGACGCAGGCGATGGCCGCCGAATGGGCCGAGCACGGCATCCAGGCGAATGCTATCGGACCCGGCTACATGCTCACCGACATGAACCAGGCGCTGATCGACAATGTGGAGTTCGACAGCTGGGTAAAGGGCCGGACGCCGTCGCGCCGCTGGGGCAGGCCGGACGAGCTGATCGGCGCCGCCGTTTTCCTCGCCTCGGATGCGTCCAACTACGTGAACGGCCAGATCATCTATGTCGATGGCGGCATGAGCGCGGTGCTCTAAGGCGGCTGCCGGCCAAAACAGGAAAGGGGACCATCGCGGTCCCCTTTGTCGTTTCGCAGTTGTTCAGTGGTTGTGCCGTGGCGGCGACTTGGTGGCGATCTGGCGAAAGTCTGCCGCGCCCTCCAGGACGGCACCGTCCGAGAGTTGCGTCACGGACTTGCGGTAAATGCGCTGCCAGGGCGTGGCGTCCGCGGGGACCGGCGGAATGCCGTCGGCGCGGCGTCGTTCGATCTCCTCGGGTTCCACCAGCATGTCGCAACGCCCCTCGTTGAGGTCGATGCGGATGATGTCGCCCGTCCGCAGCCACGCAAGCCCGCCGCCTGCCGCACTCTCGGGCGAAGCGTTGAGGATCGACGGGCTGTCGGCCGTCCCTGACTGGCGGCCGTCGCCGATGGTCGGCAGGCTCATGATGCCGCGCTTCAGCAGGTGATCCGGCGGCTGCATGTTGACCACTTCCGCCGACCCTGGCCATCCCAGCGGTCCGGCGCCGCGGATCACCAGGATGGTGTCCTCGTCGATGTTGAGAGCCGGATCGTTGATGCGGTGGTGGTAGTCTTCCGAGCCGTCGAACACGACGGCCTTGCCCTCGAAGATGCCTTCACGGCCCGGCTCCTGCAGATAGCGGCCGCGGAAGGCCTCCGAAATGACGCTCGTCTTCATGATGGCGAAGTCGAAGAGATTTCCCTTCAGCACCAGGAAGCCTGCCTTGTCTCTCAAGGGCTGGTCGAACGGGAAGATGACCTCGCGGTCGGTTGCTTCGCGCCCGACCAGGTTTTCCGCCATGGACTTGCCGGTGACGGTGCGGCAGTTGCCATCCAGCTTGCCCGCCTGCAAGAGCTCCCACATGATGGCCGGCGTGCCGCCGGCGCGGTGGTAGCGCTCGCCGAGATACTTACCGGCCGGCTGGACATTGGCGAGGAGCGGAATGTCGAAGCCGTGAACCTGCCAGTCATCGGGGTGGAGCTCGACGCCGGCATGCTTTGCCATGGCGGCCAGATGCGGCTGGGCGTTGGTGGATCCACCGATCGCCGAGTTGACGCGGATGGCGTTGAGGAATGCGGCGCGGTCGAGAATGTCGGAGGGTTTTAGGTCTTCCCAGACGATCTCGACGGCGCGCTTGCCGGTGCGATAGGCCATCTGGCCGCGCTCGCGGTAGGGCGCGGGGATGGCGCCGCAGCCGGTCAGCGACATGCCGAGCGCTTCCGCCAGGGCGTTCATCGTTGAGGCGGTGCCCATGGTGTTGCAGTGGCCGACCGAGGGAGCGGAATCGAGTGCCGCCTGCAGGAATTCCTCGCGATCGATCTCGCCGGCAGCGAACTTGCGCCGCATCCGCCAGATGACGGTGCCCGATCCCGCCAGGTCGCCTTCGTGCCAGCCGTCGAGCATGGGGCCGCCCGACAGGACGATCGCCGGAATATCGACCGTGGAGGCTGCCATCAGGGCCGAGGGCGTGGTCTTGTCGCAGCCCGTCGTCAGCACCACGCCATCGAGCGGGTAGCCGTAGAGCACTTCGACGAGGCTGAGGTAGGCAAGGTTTCGGTCGAGCGCGGCCGTCGGCCGCTTGCAGTTCTCGAACATCGGATGGGTCGGGAATTCGATCGGAATGCCGCCGGCGTCGCGAATGCCATCGCGCACCCGCTTGACCAGTTCGACGTGAACCCGGTTGCAGGGCGTGAGGTCGCTGCCGCTCTGGGCGATGCCGATGATCGGCTTGCCGGAGCGCAGTTCTTCCGGCGTCACGCCGTAGTTCATGAAGCGCTCGAGATAGAGCGCGGTCATGTCGATGTGGTCAGGGTTGTCGAACCAGTCCTGCGAGCGCAGGCGGCGGGTCGGGGTCTTCTCAGCGCTCATGATGTCTTGCCTGTCTTCGGGTTGAGCTTTTCCAGGTGCAGGAGAAGACCGCTGTGGTCTTTCTCGGCGCCGCCCTGGTCCACGAAATCGCGAAATTCCTGGCGGACCTCCCGGGTCAGCGGCAGCGTCAGCGAGAGGTCCTCTGCCATCGCCATGACCGCGTCAAGGTCCTTCAGCTGGTTGGCGGAAGCGCCGCCCGGCACGAAATTGCGCTCGACCATGCGGGCGCCGTGCAGATCCAGGATGCGGCTTTCGGCAAAGCCGCCGCGAATGGCGTCCCGGAAGGCGGCACGCGAGGCGCCGCCGGCTTCCACCAGGACCATCGCTTCGGCGACGGCGCCGATGGTGACGGCGACGATCTGCTGGTTGGCGAGCTTGCAGATCTGTCCCGCACCGCTCGGCCCCACATGGGTGACGCGGCCCAGGGCTGCAAAGACGTCCTTCAGATCCTCGACATCGGCCGCGTCGCCGCCTGCCATGATCGCCAGCGTGCCGGCAGAGGCGCCGGCCGTGCCGCCGGAGACGGGCGCATCCAGGTTGCGGATGCCGCGGCCGGCCAGTTTGGCGGCATTCTCGCGGGCGATCGGCGGCGCGATCGAGCTGCAGTCGACGACGATGGTGCCCGTCGCCATCGCATCGGCGACGCCCTTGTCGAAGAGGACGTCGGCGACAGCTGCGCCATTGGTCAGCATCGTGAGGACGACGTCGGCGCCGGTGACGGCCTCGACCGGCGACTGCACCTGGCTTGCGCCGTCGGCGACGAGCGGCGCGGCCTTTGCCGGATCGCGGTTCCAGACCGTCACCGGAAAGCCAGCCTTCAGCAGACAGCGCACCATGGGTGCGCCCATCAGGCCGGTGCCGAGGAAGGCGATCTGCTTCCTGTCCGTCTTACTCATGCAAGTTTGCCTCCAAGCTCGTCGTCGATGTGAACGCGAATGATTTCATCGAACGACTTTTCGGCCGTGAAGCCAAGCTCCGTTGCGCGCTTTGCCTCAAATCCGGGTGCCCATCCGGCGACCATCTTCATGATCATCTCATCCGGCTCGCGGCGAATGAGGGCGACGGCCTTGTCGCCGGCGACGCGACGCAGGGCTTCGATCTGCTCGCCGACGGTGGCGCTGAGGCCCGGCATCGACAGGTTGCGGCGCGGGCCGACCTTGTCGACGTCGATCGTGGCGCCGTGGAGAAGGAAGCCGACGGCCGAACGCGGCGAGGTGTGCCAGTGGCGGACATCGTCGGAAACCGGCAGCACCGCTTCCTGGCCGACCAGCGGCTCGCGCAGGATGTTGGAGAAGAAGCCCGAGGCGGCCTTGTTCGGCTTGCCGGGGCGGATGCAGATGGTCGGCAGGCGAATACCGATGCCTTCGAAGAAGCCGCGGCGGCTGTAGTCGGAAAGGAGGAGTTCGCAGATCGCCTTCTGGGTGCCGTAGCTCGTCAGCGGGGTCAGGTGGAAATCGTCCGGGATCGGGAAGGGCAGCGGCGCGCCGACGACGGCAATCGACGAGGTGAAGACGACGCGCGGCTTGTAACCGTCTTCGTTGTGAGCAAGGCGGATCGCGTCGAAGAGGTAACGGGTGCCGTCGAGGTTGATGCGGTAGCCCTTGTCGAAATCGAGCTCCGCTTCGCCCGATACGATGGCGGCCAGATGGAAGATCACGTCGGGACGGCCCGCCACCAGCGTCTCGGCCTCGCCGGGAGCGGAGAGATCGCTCTCGCGCGCATCGACCGTGCCGGAGAAGCCGGCAGGGGCTTCGGGCTGAACGACATCCACCAGCGTCAGCTTCTCGACCGTCTTGCCGTCGAGGGCCTTGTCGGCAACGAGCCGCTGCGTGAGCTTGCGGCCGACCATGCCTGCCGCGCCGATGATCAGGATATGCATGAGAGAGCTCCTCCACTGAAGCTGCCGGCGGCGGTGGAGCCGCTGCGGCATAACGAAAATCCATCTTGTAAGGTTGTCTGATAACTTTATATGGTCGGCTTGCAAATAGTTATTTCAGCATCGGCAGGCGAAGCCCAGGTGGAAGCCTGACACGCTGCTGATGCAAGAGAAGGGCCTTGGGCATGACATCGGAAATGAGTGCATCGGTCGGCGAATGGCGCACCGCATTGCGTGCGAGACTGGGCGACGACCTTGTGTTGAGCGAGCGCGACGCGATGATCCCCTATTGCCGCGACTGGCACGGCGATGTGACGAGCGATGCGGTGGCGGTGCTGCGACCCCGCTCGACCGAACAGGTGGCGGAGGCCGTCAAGCTGTGCCGCGAACTCGGCCTGTCGATCGTGCCGCAGGGCGGCAACACCGGTCTCGTTCTGGGCGGCATTCCCGACGCCGGGCAGAACCAGGTGGTTCTCAGCCTGGAGCGCATGAACAGGATCCGGCAGATCGATGCCGATGATTTCTCCGCCGTGGTCGAGGCGGGATGCATTCTGTCCGAACTCAAGGATGCGATCGCGGAGAAGGGGATGTTCTTCCCGCTGGCGCTCGGCGCGCAGGGAACGTGCCGGATTGGCGGCAATGTGTCCACCAACGCAGGCGGCATCAACGTCCTGCGATACGGGATGACGCGCGAGTTGGTTTTCGGACTGGAGGTGGTGCTGCCGGACGGCAGCATCTTCGAAGGCCTGTCGACCCTGCGCAAGGACAATCGCGGCATCGACCTCAAGCAGCTGTTCATCGGTGCCGAGGGGACGCTTGGCATCATCACCGCGGTCTCCGTCAAGCTCACGCCTTACCCGGACCAGGTCGCGACGGCGCTTCTGGGGCTGGCCTCGCTCGAGGATGCGATCACGCTCTTCCGCCGCGCGCGCCGCGACTGCTGCGACCTCATGTCTGCCTTCGAGTTCATGCCGCCGCTCGCCTTCACGCTGGCGAAGGAGGCCATGCCGGACCTGCCCATCCCCATCTCGGCGGAGTATCCGGCCTATGTGCTGATGGAGATCTCCGGATCGGGGCTCGTCGACATCGATGACCTGATGGGCCGCTTCCTGGAAGTCGTGATGGAGGAGGGCATGGTGGTAGACGGTACCATCGCGGCCTCCCAGGCGCAGGCCCGGAACCTCTGGTTGATCCGGGAAGGGATGAACGAAGGCCAGGCCAAGCGGGGCATGCACCTCAGGACCGATGTTTCGGTGCGATTGTCGCAGCTGGCGTCCTTCGTCGCCGATGCCGAGAGCGCAGTCGCGGATGCCGTCGGCGACGTTACCTGTGTCTCCTACGGCCATGTCGGCGACGGCAATGTCCATCTCAACGTGCTGCCGACCGCCGGTGCGACGCCGGATCAGCAGCTTGAGCAGATGTACAAGGCGAAGGGCGCCATCAATGCGGTTCTTGATCGCTACCAGGGAAGCATCAGCGCCGAGCACGGCATCGGTCGCCTGAAGCGGGAAGACTTCGAGGCGCGACTGTCGCCGGTGCGGCGCCATCTTCTGACGGCCGTCAAACAGGCAATCGACCCGGATTTCATGATGAATCCCGGCTGCCAATTGAATTTTATCCCGAACTCATAGAAGAAGGAAGGGAAGCCAGGGAGGGCAGAGGTGGCGGTCGCCGATTTCAACCAGATCAGACGGAGCGAACATCTGCCGGCGCGCATTGCCGCGCAGATCGGCCGTGAGATCACCGAAGGGCGGATTGCCGCGGGGGAGAAGCTGCCGACGGAGCATCTGCTCGCCAAGACCTTCGGCGTCAGCCGATCGGTCGTCCGCGAGGCGATTGCCCAGCTGCGCAACGAAGGGCTGGTGGAGACGCGGCAAGGCGTGGGCGCCTTCGCCACCGAGTTCGAACGGCGCCAGTCGCTGCGGATCGAGCACGGCGATCCGACCGATCAGCTTGCTTTCCACAATCTCTACCAGTTGCGCATTCCCCTGGAGATCGAGGCGGCCGGTCTGGCTGCCACTCATCGCACCTCGGCGGATCTCGCTCGCCTTGACGAGACCCTGGAGCAGATGACAGGTGCGGAGAAATGGACGGAGCAGGGGATCGTTGCCGATCTGGCGTTTCACCGGGCGCTGGCGACCGCAACGCAGAACGAGTATTTTCCGCTGTTCACCAGCTTCATCGCGGAGCGGATCAGTCTTGCGATCCAGGCCGCCCGGGCAAAGGCGGTGCTGGAGGAAATTGTCGAGGTGACGATAGCAGAGCATGTTGCGATCCGCGATGCGGTGGCGATCGGCGATCCTGTCAAAGCGCGCCAGGCCATGCGCCATCATTTGATCCAGGCCGCAGCGCGCCTGGATCTTGCTTTGGAAACCTTGCAGGGCGAAATATCGTGAGGAAGCGTTCACGGACTTTTTCCCACATTGATCGAGGGCATCTGGACAGGCGCCAAAAGTCATACTAGAAAAGCGCACTTTTGTTGTCAGACATCCTGACAATCAGGGCGATTTCATCGCATGCCAGGGAGGAACTTGGTGAATTCTGAGAATGTGTTGAGCGCGCAGATGATCCTGCCGCAAGACGTAAGCGACGCACTTCTGGTCGGTCGGGTCTGGTCCAAGGACGCCGGTGGTCCATGCCCTGTCTTGCTCAAGAATGATCGACTGCTGGATCTGTCGTCACTGTCGCCGACACTGTCCGGTGTCCTGGAGATCGAAGACCTCACCACTCGTCTCGAAGACACAAGCCGGTTTGCCGACCTCGGCGCGATCGATGCGTTCCTGAATGGTGCCGTCGGCGAGCTTCTTGCTCCTGTCGACCTGCAGGCCGTGAAGGCAGCAGGCGTGACCTTCGCTGACAGCATGCTCGAGCGCGTCATCGAAGAGCAGGCGAAGGGTGATCCGCTGCGGGCACAGGAGATCCGCGGCCGGCTGGCGCCGGTTCTCGGCGACAACCTCAAGGGGCTGGTCGCCGGATCCGAGAAGGCTGCCGAGGTCAAGAAGCTGCTGCAGGAGCTCGGCCTCTGGTCGCAGTACCTGGAAGTGGGTATCGGGCCCGACGCCGAAATCTTCACGAAGGCACAGCCCATGTCCTCCGTCGGCTGCGGTGCCCTCGTCGGCATCCATCCGAAGTCGGACTGGAACAACCCTGAGCCGGAAGTCGTGCTGGCGGTGACGTCGACCGGCAAGATCGTCGGCGCCACGCTCGGCAATGACGTCAACCTGCGCGACTTCGAAGGCCGCTCTGCCCTGCTGCTCAGCAAGGCGAAAGACAACAATGCATCCTGCTCGATCGGTCCGTTCATTCGTCTTTTCGATGCCGGCTTCAGCATCGAAGACGTCAAGACGGCGGAGATTGCCCTGACTGTCGAGGGTGCCGACGGTTTCACCATGACGGGCGTCAGCCCGCTGGCAGCCATCAGCCGCACGCCGGAAGACCTGGTGTCACAGCTGCTGAACGACAACCACCAGTACCCGGACGGCGCGGTCCTGTTCCTCGGCACGATGTTTGCGCCGGTCAAGGATCGCCGCGGCGCGGGTCTCGGGTTCACCCACGAAATCGGCGACCGGGTAGAAATATCGACGCCGCGGCTCGGGCGGCTTATAAACTGGGTCGAGCATAGCAATCGCTGCCCGCAGTGGACCTTCGGAATTGCTGCGCTGATGAAAAATCTTGCACAACGCGCGCTGCTGTAGGCGAGGCGGGAGGAGTCACATGCAAAGAGCTATCGATCTCTTCTACAAATGTCTGGAACTCCTGCTGATCCTGCTGCTCGGTGGCATGGCGATCATGGTGTTCCTTAATGTCGTGCTGCGCTACGGCTTCAATTCCGGTATCAACGTGTCGGACGAACTGTCGCGCTACTTCTTCGTGTGGCTGACGTTCATCGGCGCCGTTGTCGCGTTCCGGGAGCATTCGCATGTCGGCGTGGAGACGCTGGTGATGCTGTTTGGCCGCACGGGTCGCATCATCTGCATGATCTTGTCTAACATCATCATCATTGCCGTTTCGGGGATCTTCTTCTGGGGAACCTGGAAGCAGGCGCCGATCAATGCCACCATGGACGCTCCTGTCACGCAGTTGTCGATGATCTGGGTCTATGGCATCGGGTTCTTTACCGGTGCAGGTGTCGTCATCATCGCGCTCGAGCGATTGTTGCGCCTGCTGACCGGCCGCGTGACCGAAGAAGAGATTGCAGCCTTCGCCGGAGAAAATATGAGTGCCAACCACCTGGCGGAGCGTGCCTGATGACATTAGGCGTCTTTATTGCATCCCTTCTCGGCGCTATGGCCATCGGTGTTCCGGTCGCCTTTTCGCTGATGTTCTGCGGCGTCATGCTCATGTGGTACATGGGCATGTTCAACACACAGATCATCGCCCAGAACATGATCGCGGGTGCTGACACCTTCACGCTTCTTGCCATTCCCTTCTTCATCCTCGCCGGGGAACTGATGAACGCGGGCGGCCTGTCGCGGCGCATCATCGACTTTGCGATCGCCTGCGTCGGCCATATCCGGGGCGGACTTGGCATCGTGGCCATCATGGCCGCGGTGATCATGGCCAGCATCTCGGGCTCCGCGGCTGCCGATACGGCTGCGCTCGCCGCCATCCTGATCCCGATGATGGCAAAGGCCGGCTACAACGTTCCGCGCTCGGCAGGCCTGATTGCAGCCGGCGGCGTTATCGCTCCGGTCATCCCGCCATCAATGGCCTTCATCGTCTTCGGTGTCTCGGCCAACGTCTCGATCACCCAGCTGTTCATGGCCGGCATCGTTCCGGGCCTGCTGATGGCGTTTGCACTGGTCGTCACGTGGCTGATCGTGGTTCGCAAGGACAATGTCCAGGCGCTGCCACGGACCTCGGCGAAGGAACGGGTGCACGCAACGGGCCGCGCGCTCTGGGCGCTGGGAATGCCCGTGATCATTCTCGGCGGCATCAAGGCCGGTGTCGTCACGCCGACCGAAGCCGCCGTCGTGGCTGCTGCTTATGCCATGTTCGTCGGTATGGTGATCTACCGTGAGCTCGCACCGCGCGATCTGCCGGCCGTCATCCTGCAGGCGGCAAAGACCACCGCCGTCGTCATGTTCCTCGTCTGTGCCGCGCTTGTCTCGGCCTGGCTGATCACCGCCGCCAACATTCCGGCTGAAATCACCGGCTATATCGAGCCCTTGATCGACCGCCCGATGCTGCTGATGTTCGTGATCATGCTGCTGGTTCTGGTCGTCGGCACGGCACTTGACCTGACGCCCACGATCCTGATCCTGACGCCTGTGCTGATGCCGATCGTCAAGCAGGCGGGGATTGACCCGGTCTACTTCGGCGTGTTGTTCATCATGAACACCTGCATCGGCCTTCTGACTCCGCCGGTCGGCGTCGTCCTGAACGTCGTCAGCGGCGTCGGCCGTGTCCCGCTGGGACAAGTCACCATCGGCGTCTGGCCATTCCTGGTCACGCAGGTTCTGGTGCTTTTCCTTCTGGTCCTGTTCCCAGATATCGTCCTCGTGCCCGCACGATGGCTCTACTAATCCACAACCCCTCAGCAACCTATCCTAGGGAGGATACTACCATGAGAAAACTGCTTCTTGCCTCGACTGCCATCGCCTTCGGCCTTTCGGCTGCAGCTCCGGCCTTCGCGGAATTCAACGATCGCAACATCCGCGTTTCGAACGGCATCAACGAAGACCACCCGGTCGGTAACGGCATCAAGGCCATGCAGGCCTGCCTCGACGACAAGTCGGGCGGCAAGCTGAAGCTCACCGCCTTCTGGGGCGGCGCACTCGGCGGCGACCTTCAGGCAACCCAGGCGCTCCGTTCGGGCGTTCAGGAAGCCGTCGTGACGTCTTCTTCGCCGCTGGTCGGCATCATTCCGGCACTCGGCGTATTCGACCTGCCGTTCCTCTTTGCCAATGCCGCAGAAGCCTACGAAGTCCTCGACGGCGAATTCGGCGACATGATGAACGAGAAGCTTGCAGAAGCTGGCCTCGTGAACCTGGCGTACTGGGAAAACGGCTTCCGCAACCTGTCGAACTCGGTTCGCCCGGTCACCAAGTGGGAAGACTTCCAGGGGATGAAGGTTCGCGTCATGCAGAACAACATCTTCCTCGACACCTTCCAGAACCTCGGTGCCAACGCCACTCCGATGGCCTTCGGCGAAGTCTTCTCGGCGCTGGAAACCAATGCGATCGACGCCCAGGAAAACCCCTACGTGACGATCGACACTTCCAAGTTCTACGAAGTGCAGAAGTACGTCACCGAGACGAACCACGCCTACACGCCGTTCCTGTTCCTGTTCTCGAAGCCGATCTTCGACAGCTACACAGCCGAAGAGCAGGCAGCCCTTCGCGAGTGCGCAGTCGTCGGTCGTGACGAAGAGCGCAAGGTGATCCAGGACCTCAACATGAAGTCGCTGGAGAAGATCAAGGAAGCCGGCCTGGAAGTGAACACGCTGTCTGAAGAAGAGCAGGCACGTATTCGCGAGAAGTCCATGGTCGTCTACGAAAAGCACAAGGCCGCCATCGGCGCGGACGTGGTCGACAACATCGTCGCCAAGCTCGAAGAGATCCGTAAGTAACGGATCAATGGCAGGCCGCACCTCGTGTGCGGCTATCCCCTTCACGAATGCCCGCGGCTTCTGCCGCGGGCATTTTTCGTTGGGGAACTTCTGCCTATGACAGACCGAAGAGGCGACTGGCCGGGTCGTATTTTGGGTATGGCCCATGGAAAAGGGCCGCTCCCAGTTGGAAGCGGCCCTTAAGCTGAGGTCGCTCGTTGCGACAGACCCTCAGGGAATTTCGACCGGCCTGTCTGCCGGCTGGCGTTTCTTCAGCATCTGTTCGCGGATGAAGATGAACAGGCCGGAGGCGACGATGAGGCCCGCGCCGATCATCATGCTGAGCCGCGGGACGTCGCCAAAGAACATCCAGCCGAAGATCACTGCGTAGAGCAGCAATGTGTACTGCAGCGGCGCGACAGTCGCGGCATCCGACATCTTCAGGGCGCGATTGACGAGCATGTGCGCGCTCATCGCGACCACGCCCAAGAGGCAGAGCAGCATCAGGTCGACGCCCGATGCGATCGGGGCCCAGTCGAAGGGGGCAAAGACAAGCCCCGCAAGCGCGGCAGCTGATGTCTGGAAGAGAACCAGCGTGCTGTCGGGCGTTGCGCGCAGGAAGCGGCCGGAGATCATCATGAAGGCGAAGGCGGCGCTGCCGATGATCGAGATGATCGCCGGGCCTGTGAACATGGCACTCGAGGGCTCAAGCGTGATGATGACGCCGACGAAGCCGATGGCAATGGCTGTCCAGCGGCGCCAGCCGACGCTCTCGCCCAGCAGCAGCGGGGAAGCCGCCGCCACATAGATGGGCGCTGCCAGCCAGAAGGTCATGACGTCGGCAAGCGGCAGGTACATGACCGCGTAGTAGAAGCAGAAGACCTCTGCCGTCGAAAAGATCACGCGGGCGAGTTGCATCCCCTTCCGCTCCGCTCCGAGGATCGGCGCAAGGCCGGCCTTCCAGAGAAGGGGAGACAGGATGACGAGCGCGGCGATGCTGCGGATCAGGATGACCTGGCCCAGTCCATAAGAGGAGACAAGCCATTTGCCCATGGCGTCGTTCAGGGCAAAAAACAGCATGCCGAGCAACATCACCAGCGGCCCGGCGGCCGACGAGGTTCCCAAGCCGGCCGCAACCGATGCGATCTTATTCAATTCATCCTCCCAGAATATCGATGGTCGTCAGATATCGGCGATGTCGGAGAATCGCCGGCTGACGGTGAAGTTCTCTTCTAGGTCCGGATGAAGTTCCATGCCAAGCCCTGCGCCGGGCGGAACGGTGATCATGCCGTTCTTTACCTCCGGCAGTGCCGTGACGAGATCCCGGTACCAGGTGTTGTAGAAGGCGCGCACGCTTTCCTGGACGAGTGCATTGGGCGCGTTCAGCGACAGGTGGGTGGAGGCGCAGAGAACCACCGGCCCGGTGCAGTCATGCGGCGCGACGGGCAGATGCCAGGCCTCGGCCATGGAGGCGATCTTGCGGGCTTCGGACAGGCCGCCGCACCACGAGATATCGAGCATGACGATGCCGGCGACACCGGTCTCCAGATAGTCGCGGAAGCCCCAGCGGGTGGCCAGCGTCTCGGACGCCGAAATGGGGGCAGGCGAGGCGTCCGCATAGCGCTTCAGGCTCGACAGACTGTCCATCTTGATCGGGTCCTCGTGCCAGAAGGTGTTGTAGGGCTCGAGCGCCTTGGCGATCTGGATGGCGGGCAGGAGCTGCCACATGGAGTGGAATTCGACCATGATGTCGATCTTGTCGCCGACGGCCTTGCGGATCTTCTCGAAAGGCTCGAGTGCGAGCTTCAGGTCCGGCATGGAGATATACTGGCCGCGCGTCTTCTCGGCAGCGGCGTCGAAGGGCCAGATCTTCATGGCGGTGATGCCATCGGCCAGCAGCGACTCGGCAAGCTCATCGGCACGGTGCAAGAAGCCGTTCAGGTCGTCATAGGCAGTTCCACCCGTCATGCCGTAGTTGGCGGTGGTTTGCCCGGTGTTCTTCTTGATGTATTCGGTCCCGGCGCAGGTGTTGTAGGTACGGATTTCCTTGCGGCTGAAGCCGCCCAGCAGCTGGGCGATCGGCTGGTTCACCGCCTTGCCGAAGATGTCCCAGAGCGCTATGTCGAAGGCCGAGTTGCCGCGGACCTCTGCGCCGGACGAGCGGAAGCCGATGTAGCCGACGAGATCGCTGGCCAGGAGATCGATCTGCAGAGGGTCGCGGCCGAGCACGCGCGGCGCGACATACTCATGGATGTAGCTCTCGACGGTCTCTGCGCCGAAGAAGGTCTCTCCCAGCCCGGTGATGCCTTCGTCGGTGTGGACCAGTACCCAGAGCAGGTTGGAGCGCTCCGCAATGCGGACTGTTTCGAGTTTGGTGATCTTCATGGAGTGTCCTTTGAACTAGATGAGGCCGGCGGTGACGAGCGCCTTGAGGCTGATGTCGAAATGCTGGTTCATGGCTGACGTGGCGGCACTGGGGTCGCCGGTAAGGATCGCCTGGCCGATCTCGCGATGAAGCGTGTTCATCGCGTGCCGATCGGCGTCGCTCGACCGGCTTCGCCAGCCGATCGGCCATGTCTCCCGGGTAACGTTCTGGAAAGCGCCGAGAATGAGCGCGAAGACCGGGTTGCGGGAGGCGCGGGCGATCGCGAGGTGAAAGGCGATGTCATGCTCCATCACCTTCTCCGGCCGATGAAAATCGGTGGCCATCGCATCTGCATGCGCGAGGATGAGCTGGGCTTCCGCCTCGCTCCGGCGCAGTGCCGCCAAGGCGGCGGTCCGGGCTTCGATGGTGCGTCGAGCGTCGTAGATCTGCTGGATGTCGATCTGGTCGATGACCACGCCGTGCTCGATCATCAGCCCAAAGGCATCGTCGTTGAGCCTGGCGACCGTCGGTCGTTTGCCGGCTCCCAATTCGACGAGCCGGAGCGCGGCCAGGGATCGCAGTGCCTCGCGAACGACAGTCCTGGACACCTGCAGATCCTTCGACAGGACCGCTTCGGCGGGTAGGCGGTCGCCGGGCTTCAGATCCTGCTCACGGATCAGCCGCGCAATGGCCGCGACGGCACCGCCGACGAAATCGGGGCTCGTCCCCGTGAGCTGTGTCGCCAACATATCCTACCGATTCCCCGAAGCTGTATGACAGGCTTAGGGGAAATCGCAGGTGGAGGCAAGACTACAGAGGGTTTGGTTCAGACGAGCCTAGCCAGCCTGCGCTGCGTCGTAGGCAGTCAGGGTCAGCTTTGCACGCTCGACGACATCGGCCGCGCTCATACCAGGCTTGTACAGGCTGGAGCCAAGCCCGAAGGCGGTGATGCCGGCGCGCATATAGTCGGCGAAGTTGACCTCGGAGACGCCACCGACAGCGGCGATCAGCAGGTCCTTCGGCAGGACGGCGCGAATGGCATTGATGCCGGCAGGTCCGAGCACATTGGCGGGGAAGAACTTCAGCCCCGTGGCGCCGGCGCGGGCGGCCGCCAGGGCTTCGGTCGGGGTGAAGACGCCCGGCAGGGTCACCATGCCACGCGCCACGGCCGCCTTGATTACCTCCGGCTCGACGTTCGGGCTGACCATGAGCCTGCCCCCGGCGGCGTCAAGGCTCGCCACATCCTCGAGGGTCAGCACCGTTCCGGCGCCGATCAGGCAGTCGGCAGGCGCCATCTTCGCGGCGACCTCGATGGACCGGAACGGATCCGGAGAGTTCAGCGGGATTTCGATGGCGGTAAAGCCCGCCTCGATCAGGCCGCCGACGACACCCTCCGTCTCTTCCGGTCGCAGTCCCCGCAGGATGGCGACCAGGGGGTATTGCATGGCGGGGAAGGGGATGCGGTTCATGGCTGTTCCTCGGGCTTGGCGAGCAGGATCTTATGTGCGGCGGCGGAGAGGCCCCGCCGCACCGCTTCATCGGCATCAATGGTCTGGAAACAAAGTGACAGCACCGACAACGCGCTCTCGTAGAGGCTGCGCAGTTTGCCGGAGGCAACAAGCCGGATCATGGGGTGTTCGGCGGCAGAGCCCAGAGCGCCGGCGATCTCCAGCCCGATCAGCGTGCCAGACAGGCGGGCTGCAGCATCCGTCGGGGACAGGTCTTGCAGAAGCGTTCCCGAGCGGACGGTGAAGAGGATGTTGCTCACCCGCTGCGGCGCCCGGAAGGCGGCTTCCACGGCGCTCAGGAAGGCGGGGCAATCCGCGTCAAAGGACCCGGCGCCGGCGACGGAGTGGGACAGAACCGAGTGCTTCGAGAGAAGATCGAAGAGTTCGCCGGTCATGAAGGTCGCGAAGCCCGTGACGAGATCATTCGTGACCGTCACCCATTTCGAATGCGTGCCGGGCATGCAGACGATCTGAGTGCTTTCCGTTGCTGACTGGAGCGCGCCTAGCAGCTGGGTTTCCTCGCCGCGCATCACGTCTGGGGCATCGGCGTGCCGTTGGGCCAGGCCCGGGAGGATGCGCACGTCACGATCTATGCCGGACACCCGCACAGCTCCGGCAAGAACAGCCGGCAAGGGGGCCGGAACGTCGACATAGCCGGCCTCGACCCAGCCCTGGCGGGCGCCGGCCATGCCGCAGATGATGACGGGCAGATCCGAAGGTGCCTCCAGTGCGGACAGATGGGCTGCCAAGACCTCCGGAAAGCCTGTCTGCGCCGCGGACGTCATGCCTTCGCCGCTGCGTCGCTCCGCCAGTACCGTGTCCCCGGCATCCATCAGCCAGAGGCGGAAGCTGCTCGTTCCCCAGTCGACGGCGGCATAGGCGGGTTTGTTCAAAGCAGTCCTCCATCGATGATCATGGTTTGCGCCGTCATACCGGCTGCTGCCGCCGATGCAAGGAAGAGGCAGGGTCCGACGACATCCTCTGCGGTCAGGGTCCGCTTCAGGCACTGCCGCCCGACGATCTCCGCAATGCCCGTGTCCGTCAGCCACAGGCGCTTCTGACGCTCCGTCACGATCATGCCCGGCAGGATCGCGTTGACGCGGATGCCCTCGGGACCGAGCCGGCCGGCCAGGCTCTTCGTCAGTCCGACGATGCCGGCCTTGGCCGTCGCATAGGCCGGCAGGTCGCCCATGTTGAGCAGGTAGGAGATCGAGGAGAAGTTGACAATGGAAGCGCCGGGCGCCTTGCGCAGGTGCGGCAGGGCTGCCTGCGAGGTGAAGAACATCTGCTTCAGGTTGATTGCTTGGCTTTCGTCCCAATAGGCTTCCGACACGGTGTCCACATCATGGCGATCGTCCCAGCCGGCGTTATTGATCAGCACCGAGAGCGATCCAGCGGCCCGGGCTGCTTCATCGACGGCAGCGCGTGTCTCTGCGACCTGCCGCAGATCGGCGTGCAGAAATGTGACGGGGTGGCGCGATGAGAGCGAAATGCGCGCTGCAAGTTCCCGGCCCACGTCGTCAGCAATGTCAATGAAGGAAACGCGGGCACCCTGTGCTGCGAACGCCGCCGTCAGCGCCGCGCCAATGCCCGTTGCACCGCCGGTGATCAGAACGCTCTTGCCGGCAAGGTCGGGATGCTGGACGACGACATCGGCCAAGGCTTTCCCTCCGGCATGCTGCGGCTGATCGATGTCGATGTTCTAAGCAGCCGCTGGCTGAAAAACAAGAGATTGAGAGTGCTCAGGTGCTGCCGCAAAGGAAGCAGGCCGCTCTGCTGGCGGCCTGCTCGATCAGCGGGGGTCAGGCGGCAGTGCGTCGCCAGGCGGGAGCGGCGTGGCTCGCCTGCTGGGTTGTTGTGCCGGTGCGGAAGCGGCCAATCAGGGACGCCAGGCTGCCGCTGATCTGCGAGAGGTTTTGTGCCGAAGCATTGGTTTCCTCCATCAGAGCTGCGTTCTGCTGGGTCATCTGGTCCATGCTGCGCACAGCCGAGTTGATCTCGTCGATGCCGGCGGCCTGTTCCTGGGCCGATTTGGTGATGGAGTTGATGTTTTCGCTGATCGAGCCGACGCGCTGGCCGATCGCCGTCAGCGATTCGCCCGTCAGATTGACCAGTTCAACACCACGGCGAACGTCAGCGGACGATTTGTCGATGAGCTCCTTGATCTCCTTGGCGGCGGCGGCGGAACGCTGGGCGAGTTCGCGGACTTCCTGTGCCACGACCGCAAAGCCCTTGCCCTGTTCTCCGGCTCGTGCTGCCTCTACGCCGGCATTCAGCGCCAGCAGGTTCGTCTGGAAGGCAATCTCGTCGATGACGCCGATGATCTGGGTCATCTTCTGCGACGAGCTTTCGATCTCACCCATGGCAACGATGGCCTGTTTGACGACCTGGCCCGACTTTTCGGTTTCCTTGGCGGATTCCTGAACCACCGTCTGGACTTCGCGGGCCCGCAGTGCGGACTGGCTGGAGATGCTGGTGATCTGCTCGAGTGCCGCGGCACTTTCTTCGAGTGCGGAGGCCTGATGCTCTGTCCGTTTGGCCATATTGTCGGCGGCCGATGCAATGCCACCCACTTCGGCACGAACCTGGTCGACGGAGTTGTGGATTTCCTGCATCGCCTCTTCAAGCGAGGCAACGGACGAGTTGAAATTCCGTTTGAGGCCTGCAAAGCTCGGTGCCAGTGCCTCTCGCAGCTCCGAGGTCAGATCACCCTCGGACAGTCTGGCAAGCGCAGTCTCAAGTGCCACCAAGGCGGTCTGCTGCTCCGCCTGCTCCGTCTGGCGCAGGGCTTCGACGCGGGCGCGTTCCCCTGCCAGGGATTCCAGGTAGACAGAGATGGCATAATCCATGTCGACCAGCGCAGCCTTGACGACCGCAGTGACGTCGTTGGCAACCTTCTCCGCCTTCCGGCCGTGAAGAAAGCCTTTGAGTTCATCCCTGATGATGGCGCGCATGATCCCGTCGAGAATGAGCGCATAGCCGCCTATATACCAGCGCGGCTCGAGCCCGATCCGGGCATGCACCTGACCAACGGTCGTGACGCCATCGACGTAATCCTCCTGATATTTGCCAGAGGCAATCATCTCCCAGTGTGCAGCCTGCCGGCTCTTGGCGTGTTGGATATGCGCCTGGTTGGAGAAGAACTTGGATGTCAGGGGATGTCGGGAGGCCTTGGCGTAGAAGACGTCGAGAGCCGCGCCGATCGAAGACGCGATGATGGGCTGAATGGCGCTCAGGCTGCGGCGCTGGTCGCCGTCGAGGCCTACAAATTCCAGCCGGTCCTGGAGGTCTGCGATCTTCGATTTTTGGTTCATGACTGCTCCTGTGGATGCGCCGGAAAAGCCGGCGGATCTGTGTTTGGTTATATAATTCGGTTATACAAAAGGTAGCCACGGGAGCTTAACTTCGCATTAGCACTGTCTTTAATTTATCCGGTGCATAAACTTATAGTTGCAGGTAACATTTCATTAGGAGATCGTGATTTTCCTCACTGCTTTGAATTGGCATATGTCAATTCGGCGATGGTTTAGGGTTTTGTGAAGACCCCCGCGACACACTGGGCACTCCTTTGTTGATTCGGTTCCTGTTCGCGAGTTCTCATGACCCTTGTCCAGTTCCCCACCCACCGCCGCAGCGGCGACATCAGACGTTGTGCACTGATACTGCGAGACCTTCACGGCAACGAAGCGAACTGTTTCTGGCGAGAAGAGATGAAGAAGCTTGCGGCGTCGTTGCGTCGTATCGGCGTCGACGAAGCGCAAATCTCCGAGCAGGCCAGGCAGTTCATGGACGCGGTGCAGATGGAGCTGCAGTCCTTCCATGCCAGCGAATCTGCCGGCTGAGCAGCCGGTTATCGTGAGTGACCTGGCCGAAATCAAAACGCCGCCGTTCATTGAACAGCGGCGTCATCCTTCCGGCTTGGTTCCGGCTTGAAGCTGCATCGTGCAGGACAATTTAATCCGGGCTGCCGAAGCGCGCCTTGGTGATGTCCATGTTGGTCGCGGCTCCGTCTTTGTCATCGCCTTCATTGAATTGCCTGGACGCCTGCTCGTTCACCTCTTGCACGTCTGGCTCACCCAGTTCCTGTCGGGCGCGATGCCAGTGGGCCATATCATCGCCCTCGCGCCTGCCTTCGCTCTCCCAGATTTCATGCGCCCGCTCCCCGATGCGCTGTTCCTTGTCGTCCATAGCGGCTCTCCTCGTTCCGTGTGAAGACCTCATATGGACGGCGAACATATTTTCGCCGGCAAGGTTCCGGACAGCCTACGTTTGATTGTCATGCAAGGGCTTTTCAGCGAGGCGTTCCTCGGTCAGGACACCCCAGGCTGAGATGAACAGTGCGGCAATCAGCGGGCCGATGACAAAGCCATTGATGCCGATCAGCGATATCCCGCCGATGGTGGAAATCAGCACGACATAATCGGGCAGCTTCACCTCCTTGCCGACAAGCGGCGGCCGTAGCAGGTTGTCGACGAGGCCGATCGCGAGGACACCGACGGCGGTCAGGATCGCTGCCTTGATCCAGAAACCTGCAAGGGCAAGATAGATTGCGGTCGGAACCCAGATCAAGGCGGCGCCGACAGCCGGCAGCAGCGAGAGAAAGCTCATCACAACGCCCCAAAGCAGCGCGGGCTGCACGCCCAGCGCCCAGAACGTGATGCCGCCAATGGTTCCCTGAATGATCGCGATGATGACGTTGCCGCGGACCGTCGCCCGAACCACGGAGGTAAACTTCGCCATGAACTTGCTCGTATGCCCGCTGCTGAGCGGGGTCGATCGCCTGATCATCCTCGCCAGGGATCGACCGTCGCGAAAGAGGAAGAACAGCAGATACAGCATCACGCCGAAGGCGATGAAAAACTGCACGGTGTTCTGCCCGAAACTCAGCGCCCGGCCGGCAAAGAAGCTGCCGCCGCTCATGACGGCGCCGGAAAATCTTTCCTGCAGTTCCTGGAAGCCGGTGAGTTCGAGGGCATCGATGCGCGTCTGGATGAACAGCGGAAGCGCCTGCTGCATCTGGGTCAGGATCTGCCGGATATCGATCTGGCCGCTGTTGATGCGCTGGTAGACTTCATTTCCCTGCTGGACCAGCAAGGTCAGGATGATGAGCCCCGGGACAATCACGAGGCAAAGGCAGACGAGCACCGAGAGCGCCGCGGCGGCATTGGAGCGTCCCTTCAGGGCCCGCTCGATCCTGACGTGGAGCGGGAAGAACAGGATCGCCAGCACCAGACCCCAGAAGATCGCCGAATAGAACGGCATGATCACCGCGACGAAGGCAATCGTCACCAGAACCAGAAGCACATAGAAACTGACAGCTCGACAACCATGCGACCCAACCTCACGCTGCGCTGGCGCAACCTTGCAGATGTCTGTCCTGCCGTCATCGAAAATCTTGCAGCAAGAGCCTTTCGACAGTCTTGGCCCGAACAATGTTCTGGCCGCTAAAAAGTGCCGGCTTCAAATTCCGATTGCGGGGACCGTCTAGATTTCCGGAGGAAAGGCTAGAGGGTACATCAGGAACAGAAGAACCGCCTTTACGGCGGTTCTCGTGATTCAGCGATAGAAACAGTTGTATCAGGCCGCCTTCATGGCGTTGGGCAGGGGGATCTCGACTTCGATCTCCAGGATCGAGACGTGCTCGTCGCGATCCATCGTCACCTGTACCCGATCGGCGTCGACCTGCACGTGCTTGGCTATGACCGCCAGGATTTCCTCGCGCAGGATGGCAACCAGGTCAGACCCTATCGACGCTCTCTCGTGGGCAAGAAGTACCTGCAGCCGTTCGCGCGCCATGGGGGCGGAACTCGTCCTGCGGAAAAGGCCGAAGATGCTCATGCTGCCTTCCTTCCGAAGATCTTGCCAAGAAGGCCGCGCTTCTCTCCGGGGATGACAATCGGCACGGTTTCACCTGCGAGCCGGCGAGCGGCATCGAAGTAGGCCATGGCCGGGGCGCTGCGGGCATCGGCCAGGGTGACCGGTGCGCCGACGTTGGATGCTTTCAGCACGTCCATGCTTTCCGGGATGATCCCGAGCAGAGGGATGGAAAGGATATCGAGAACGTCCTCCACCTTCAGCATGTCGCCGCGCTCGGCGCGGTTGGCGTCGTAGCGGGTCAGCAGAAGGTGCTTCTCCATGCGCTCGCCGTTTTCCGCCTTCAACGTCTTGGAATCCAGCATGCCGATGATACGGTCGGAATCGCGAACCGAAGAGACTTCGGGATTGGTGACGACCACCGCCATGTCCGCGTGACGCATCGCCAGCGTTGCACCGCGCTCGATGCCGGCCGGGCTATCGCAGATAATCCAGTCGAAGTACTTCTTCAGCTCGCCGATGATGCGCTCGACGCCTTCGGGTGTCAGGCTGTCCTTGTCGCGGGTCTGCGAGGCTGCCAGCAAGAACAGGGTTTCCAGCCGCTTGTCGCGGATCAGGGCCTGAGGCAGCTTCGCGTCACCCTGGATGACGTTGACCATGTCATAGACCACGCGCCGTTCGGCACCCATGACGAGGTCGAGATTTCTCAAGCCGACGTCAAAATCGACGACGACCACCTTTTCGTTCCTCTGCGCAAGGGCTGCGCCCAGTGCAGCCGTCGACGTCGTTTTGCCAACCCCGCCCTTGCCGGAAGTAACTACGATGACCTTCCCCATACTGCTCTCCTGTTTTTTCCTGGCCGCCCCGGCTCAGCTAATTGTTTCGGCCATCATCACGTCGCCTTCGAGCCAGAGCTGGACGGGTTGTCCGCGAAGGCTCGGCGCCATGTCTTCCGCCATCTGATAGATTCCGTCGATTGCCAGCAACTCCGCCTCAAGCTTGCGGCAGAAGATGCGTGCCGAAGCATTGCCAACCGATCCGGCCATGACCCGTCCACGCAGCGCTCCATAGATATGCACGGATCCGCCGGCGATGATTTCGGCACCCGATGCCACCGATCCGACCACCGTCACATCGCCCTCCGGAAAAATGACCGACTGGCCGGAGCGCACGGGCTCGTGGATGACGATCGACTGCATCGGCGCCCGCGTTTCGACGGATGCCGACTTTGGCTGCGGCGCCGGCTGTGCTGCGGATGGTTCCGTCGATGGCTGCTCGAAATCCGCAACCGGCCGTCCACCCTTCAGGATCGGCGGCATGCCCGGGCTCAGCATCGAAGGCCTTGCGCCCTCGATCCCCATGATGCTGACATTACGCTGCACAAGACCTGCGATCAGGTCGGTCAGTTGCGCCCGGTCGATGTCCAGGTCGGTAACATCCAGGACCACGGGACGTCCCAGGAAGAAGCCGGCGGAGCGGGCAGCCAGATCGTCCAGCCTGACCAGCCACTCATCAAGTGGCAGGTCGGGAGACAGGACGACCGCCAGAAACGAGCGGCCTTTGATGCGGATGGAGCGAGCGTCTGTTAGCACTTTGGTGATCTTGGTTAATGGTGTGTTGACCATGTCTACGGGCGATTTGGTTAACAAAAGGTTAACGTCCTCGCTGCCGGTTAACACTACGCACGACCTTGACCATGGCTGGCGTCAGCAGTGCCCCGAATGTCACATCGCGGCCCCTGAACGATAACGGATTCGTCGTTCACCCGGTCTGGCAGGCGATGCGGAGGGCCGCGTCATCGGGTTCGAGTTGCAGCCATTGTGCGCCAACAATCGCCCCGTCCTCTGCGACGGAGATGTCGGAGCCGATCAGATCTGCGCGTCTGTTGCTGTTGCAGTCGTAGATGACCCTGACCCGCGCCGACGGCTGCCAGCGTGCCGCAAGGATGAGGTCCACCATCACCTGGCCGGGCTGATCGGGATGTCGTTGCGCGGTTCGGGTGTCGACCGCCGACAGACGGTTGGCGACGGGGCGGTAGTATGACCAGGGACGCCAGAAGGCGCGGTCCTCGTTGTGCCAGGCGACGACCACGCCCTCCGGCATGGCGCGCGTGATCCGCGACAGCCAGCTGTATTCGCTCCACAGGGCATAGGAGAGCATGCCCAGTCCGGCTGCGGCAGGGACGATCCACTTCGGCAGGCGGCCGCGGCTTGCCCACCGCAGCGACATCGCGACGCCCGCGATTGCGACACCGGCCACGACGGCAGCGATCAACTCGAACAGCATGAAATTTCCTCTTAGACTTTCGCGGCGCGACCGTTGGCCAGCGCAGATTGCATGGTTCGCACGACAACGAAAGCGTCGCGAAGGTGGGAGCGCTCGAAATCGCCAAGGTCGTAGGGGCCGAGATAGTTGTTGGGGCGCGAGTCGGCCTTCACCTGGCTGGCCTGGTTGCGAAGCCTGAGTTCGGCAATCAGGTCGTAGGCGGCAATCAGATCGCGCGCACCGCTCTCCGAGATGATCCTGGCTTCTTCCGCGGCAAGAAGACGGGCGCGGGTGTTGACCGGCGTCAACCGGGCCATCAGCGCATAGACGCGTCCGAGATCGACGACCGGGACCACGCCATTGTGCTTCATGTCGATCTGGTTGCGGTAGTCTCCGCTGCGGATCGTGGCAAAGCCTCGCAACAAGGAAAGAGGTGGGGCGTGGTTCAGCGAGTTGTCGATCATATGCGCCACGAAGATCGAGTTCTGGCTTGCCTGCTCCAATGTCTCCGCCTGAAGGTCGTCAAACAGGGAAAGCTTGCCGGCGATGGGCCGCAGGTCGAACATCACGCTGGCCAGCATCTGCGCCATCGGCTCCGGGGTCTCGATCCATCGGCGGAAATAATCGCGCCAGACCCTGGCCGGCTGGCACCAACGGCGACTGGTGGCCATCATGTCTCCCGGGCAGTAGATATAGCCGCATGTGTTCAGGCCATCGCTGACGATGTGCGCGAGCTTCTCGAACCAAGGCCTCTGGCTCTCTTCGAAGCTGTCATCGATGATGATGCAATTGTCCTGATCGCTCACTCCTGTCTGCTCCTGCCGGCCCTGGCTGCCGCAGGCGAGCCAGAGATAAGGGACGGGAGGTGGACCGAGTTCCTGCTCGGCAAGAATGATCAGCCGCCGGGTTGCCGCATCCGCAATGTCCGTGATCAGTCGCGTGACCACTTCGTGGGCGTGGTTGCCCCCGACAAGCTGCACCAGCAGTTGCGGAATGCGGGCGGTGATCCTGCTCAGATCAGCCGCACTCTCGGCATTTGCCGCCTCCCCGATCATCGATGAAGAGGAAATGGCCTGGAACCGCGTCAGATCCGTCTGCGTCACCATGCCGATCATGCGTTCGCCATCGACGATCGGCAGATGAGCGATCTTGCGCTCCAGCATCAGATTGAGGACGTCGGAGACGAGGGCATCTTCGCCAAGACCGATCGGAGCGGGCGTCATGACGGCGGCCACATGCGTCGTCGCCGGGTCCCTGCCTTCGGCAATCACGCGGGCCGAAAGGTCGCCGGTGGTGACGATTCCGATCAGCCGCTCGTTGTGGATGACGCCGAGGCTCGAAACCTTCCGATCACGCATGACGGCAGCAGCCTGCTGCGCGCTGTCATCGGGCGAGCATACCAGCGGCGGCGTCGACATCAGGTCGCTCACCTTCCGCAGGCTGAGCTCGTTGCGCCGATTGTCGCTCGTCTTGCCGCGGGTAAAGAACCGGCTGTAGACCGGATAATCGTTTATGAGCCGCCTGAATTCGGCTGCGGGCAACATCAGCAGCACGACGTCGGTCAGGGCCCGCGCATTGGTCGCAGCACGGCCATCGGCCAGAAGGCCGCGTTCGCCGAGGGTATTGCGGGGGAACAGCTGGGAGATCAGGCTGCCTGACGAGTCCCTGACTTCGACGTTGCCTTCCATGATCAGATAGAGACCGGGCAGCGGCTCGTTCAGATCGTAGATCTTGCTGTCTGCCTTCAGCCTGTGGCGCTGGAAACGGCCAATGACTCGTTCCAGTTCGTCCCGGGGCAGACTGTCGTAGGGGTGGACCGTTTCCACAAACTTGGCGATGTCTGCAGCGGCATTCGCCATTGCTGAGCCTTTCGTGGTCCTTCGGTGGCCGTGGGAGCTTTGGAAGGGGAACGGGCGGCCAGTGGCCGCCCGTTCTGTTTCGTGATGTCAGTGGCTGATTGCACCACCGGCGCCGCGCGGGACGCGGATCGATTCCACCAGCTCCTGAATGTGCCGTGGCGGAGCTGCCGTCATTGCCGACACTGCGTAGGCTGCAGCGAAGTTCAGCAATGCGCCGATCGGGCCGAAGGCAGTCGGCGGAATGCCGAACAGGTAGTTGGCCGGGATGTTCTCCATCATGTTCGTACCCGGGATGAAGAACCATCCGAGATAGGTGAACAGGTAGAGGCAGGTGACGATCAGGCCAACCAGCATGCCGACCGTCGCACCGGCCGAATTCACGCGCTTGGAGAAGATGCCCATCATCAGGACCGGGAAGATACTCGCTGCGGCAAGACCGAAGGCGAGTGCCACCGTCTGGGCCGCAAACCCGGGCGGGTTGAGGCCGAGCAAGGTGGCCACGAGGATGGCGCCGGCCATGGAAACACGGGCGACCATCAGCTCGCTCTTTTCCGAAATCCCCGGAACCAGCCAGTCCTTGATCAGATCGTGGCTGACCGAGGAGGAGATAGCCAGCAACAGGCCAGCTGCGGTTGACAGCGCGGCGGCGAGACCACCGGCAGCAATCAGAGCGATAACCCAGCCCGGAAGCTGTGCGATTTCCGGATTGGCCAGAACGAGGATGTCGTTGTTGATGGTCAGCTCGTTGCCGGCCCAGCCCCGTTCCGTTGCCTGGGCGGTGAAGCCCGGAGCAGCGTCGTTGTAGTACTGGATGAGACCGTCGCTGTTCTTGTCCTCATACTTCAGAAGACCGGTCACTTCCCAGTTGCGCATCCAGTCAGGACGCTGCTCGTAGGAGACCGCCGGCTGCTCGACGCCGCCCGGGAAGATGGTGTCGATGATGTTCAGTCGTGCCATCGCACCCACGGCCGGGGCCGTCAGGTAGAGAAGCGCAATGAACACCAGCGCCCAGCCTGCCGACCAGCGCGCATCAGCCACTCTCGGAACAGTGAAGAAGCGGATGATGACGTGCGGAAGACCGGCCGTACCGATCATCAGCGACAGCGTGAACAGGGTCATGTTCAGCATTGAACCCTGGCCCGTATAGGCATTGAAACCGAGATCGGTCACGACCTGGTCCAGTTTCTGCAGCAGCGGTACTCCCGATTCCGTGTGGGTCGAGAAGAGGCCCAGTGGCGGGATCGGGTTGCCCGTCAGCTGCAGGGAGATGAAGATCGCCGGAATCGTATAGGCGACGATCAGAACGACATACTGCGCCACCTGGGTGTAGGTGATGCCCTTCATGCCGCCGAGAACCGCATAGACGAAGACCACTGCGGATGCGATCCAGAGGCCGGTTGAAACCTCGACCTCCAGGAAGCGGGAGAACGCCACGCCTGCACCGGTCATCTGACCGATGACGTAGGTCACCGAGACGATGATCAGGCAGATGACGGCGACCAGACGGGCGCCCTGGCTGTAGAACCGGTCCCCGATGAACTGCGGAACGGTGTACTTGCCGAATTTGCGCAGGTAGGGAGCCAGAAGCAGGGCGAGCAGCACGTAGCCGCCGGTCCAGCCCATGAGGTAGGTGGAGTTGCCGTAGCCAACGCCGGCAATGAGGCCGGCCATGGAGATGAAGGAGGCTGCCGACATCCAGTCAGCGGCCGTCGCCATACCGTTCAGGACTGGGTTGACACCGCGGTTCGCCGCGTAGAATTCCGCGGTGGAGCCGGCGCGTGCCCAGACTGCAATGCCGATGTAGAGCGCAAAGGAAGCGCCCACGATCAGCAGGTTGAGAGTATATTGGTCCATCTCTATCGCCTCACTGTTCTTCGACGCCGAACTTGCGGTCCAGCTTGTTCATGTACGTCGCGTAGTAGAAAATCAGCGCGATGAAGACGAGGATCGACCCTTGCTGGGCAAACCAGAAGCCGAGATCCGTGCCGCCGAACCTGATGCCAGACAGCAGCGGCCTCAGCAGAATGCCGAAGCCGTAAGAGACGATCGCCCAGATCGCCAGGCAAATTGTGATGATGCGAATGTTCGCTGCCCAATAGGCATTGGACGAAGTATTGTCCGCCACGTGTGCTCCTCCCTTTTCCCAAAGAGCGTCCCTCAGGACGCCGGTCCCTCCTTGCCCACGCCGCCCACCGAATCCCAAAGCGAAATAGGCAAGTAAGAAGCAGTAACCAATCGCCCGGTTTGCGTACATCCTCCGTTAGTCGTAGTCGCGGTCCGGTTGTGCTCCGGAAGCGGGCGCGACAGGGGGCCGCCTGCTGTTGCGCAGGATGGCGTGCACGTCGGGACGGGTGTTGACGCCGCCCTCTTTCACGCAGGACGCATATGACATCCGGTGCGCATCATCTCAGGGCTTGGTGTTCTCTTTGTCAGGCTTTGCGGGACTGTCGTGAGAAGGGTGCCCAGGTGCGATCGGATCGCTCGCAGGAAAGGTTTCCTCCAGGGCTTCCTCCAGATAATCGTCCTGCTCCTTGGCGCGCTCGTCGTCGGTCTTGGGCGCATCGGTGCTGTGTTTGTCACGGGACATGGCGGTCTCCATTATTGTAGGCAGTTTGCAGGATTGCACCTGCCGATATATTTGCAAGCGGCAGATCATGGCCCCGGAGCCCGGCACGCATGGAACCACGATGCGCGAACGGAGAGTGGGGATGACGTCGGTCGATCGACCGCGCCAGGAGGAACCTGAGAAAATGAGCGAGACCGAAGCGAACGTGAGGACCGAACGGAAGCGTGGCTCGGGCGCAAAGGTCGTTTACGACCTGCTGCGCGACGAGATCCTCGACCTCGCCTTGCCGCCGGGCAGTCCGATCGACGAGGTTCAGCTTGCCGAGCGCTTCCAGATGTCGCGGACGCCGATCCGGGAGGCGCTGGTGCGGCTTGCCGGCGAGGGACTGATCACGACGCTGCCGAACCGTTCCACCATGGTGTCGAACATCGACTTCCTCAACATGCACACCTTCTTCGATGCGCTGGTGCTGATGTACAGGGTGACCACGCGGCTCGCGGCCCAGTATCATCGGCCGGAAGACCTCGAGGTTATCGCGGCCCGCCAGCAGGAGTTTGCCGCGGCCGTCCGGGCGCAGGATGCGCTCGCGATGATTGCCACGAATGCCGCCCTGCATCTGGCGATCGCCGAGGCAGGGAGGAACCCCTATTTCACCGTGCTCTTCAGCCGCCTTCTCGACGAAGGCCGCCGGATCCTGCGCCTCTATTATCAGTCTTACGACGACCGGCTGCCACAACGTTTCGTGGAGGAGCATGACGAGATCATCGCCGTGATTGCCGCGCGGAACGTGGATTCAGCAGACCGGATCGCCCGCGAGCATGCCGAGCAGATCGTCCTCCAGATCCAGAAGATGTTCGTGCGGGAGGACCGGCTGGAGGTGCCGCTGTAGGCCCGCTCATTTTCTGTCGACAATCTGAATACAATTGCGATATGTTTTGAGCGAGTGATTGAAATCGGGCGGCATGGCCGCCTCCGCGCAGCAGGAGTTGTTGATGAAAGCCCCCATTTTTTCCGGCGTCGTTCCCGCGCTGATGACCCCCTGCAAGCCGGATCGCAGCCCCGATTTTGATGCGCTTGTGCGCAAGGCCCAGCAGCTGATCGCGCAGGGCATGTCGGCCGTCGTCTACTGCGGCTCTATGGGTGACTGGCCGCTTCTGACCGATGCGCAGCGCATGGAAGGCGTCGAGCGGCTCGTCAAGGCCGGTGTTCCGGTGATTGTCGGGACGGGCGCCGTCAACAGCGCGTCGGCGGTGGCGCATGCGGCCCATGCCCAGGCAGTCGGCGCACAGGGCCTGATGGTCATCCCGCGCGTGCTGTCGCGCGGCTCCTCGATCACCGCCCAGAAGGCGCATTTCAAGGCGGTCCTCTCGGCGGCGCCCGATCTGCCGGCGGTCATCTACAACAGCCCCTACTATGGATTTGCGACCCGCGCCGATCTCTTCTTCGCGCTGCGCGCCGAGCACCCGAACCTCGTCGGCTTCAAGGAATTCGGCGGGCCTCAGGACCTGCGCTATGCGGCTGAGTTCATCACCAGCCCGGATGAGAGCGTTTCCCTGATGATCGGTGTCGATACGGCCGTGTTTCATGGTTTCGTCAACTGTGGCGCAACCGGTGCGATCACCGGCATCGGCAACGTCCTGCCCAAGGAAGTCCTGCATCTCTCCAATCTCTGCCAGGCCGCAGCCGGCGGCGATGCCGATGCGCGACTGCGGGCGCAGGAACTGGAGCAGGCGCTCGCCGTGCTCTCGTCCTTCGACGAAGGTCCGGACCTCGTCCTCTACTTCAAGCACATGATGGTGCTGAAGGGCGATGAGGAATATGCGCTCCACTTCATCGAAACGGACGCCCTGACCGACAGCCAGCGGGGCTATGTCGAGGCGCAGTTCAAGCTGTTCAATTCCTGGTACGCCGAGTGGAGCAAGCTCCCAGGCGCCGTCCAGACCTGCAAGGGGTAACGGTCATTGCCGGCGAGCGCCCGCTGATGGGCGCGTCCGACGTCATCGTCATCGGGGCCGGCGTGATCGGCCTCTCAGCCGCCATCGCCGCGCAGGCGCGCGGTCTGTCGGTCACGGTCCTCGACCGTGAAGGCCCCGCCGCCGGTGCCTCGGCCGGCAATGCCGGTGCCTTCGCCTTCACCGACATCCTGCCGATGGCGTCTCCCGGCATCATGCGCAAGGCGCCGAAATGGCTCCTCGATCCGCTCGGGCCCCTGTCGGTGCCGCCGGCCTATGCGTTCAACATCGCGCCGTGGATGTTTCAGTTCTGGCGGGCCTGTTCGCCGCGCCGCGTAAAGGCATCCACCGACGCGCAGGTCGCGTTGATGACGCTCTCCAGGAGCGAGCTCGAGCCCTTTCTCACCCGCACCGGCACGATGCCGATGCTGCGCAAGGAGGGTAACCTCCAGGTCTACGAGGGCGAGGCGGAGTTCCAGGCATCGCTGCCGGGGTGGGAGCTTCGCGCGGAGCACGCGATCGAATTCCGGCATCTCGACGCTGCCGCCATGGGCGAGATCCAGCCGGGTCTCTCGCCCCGCTTCACCCGCGGCACCTTCACGCCCGGGTGGTATTCGATCAGCGATCCGAAGCTCTATGTGCTTGCGCTTGCCGATCACTTCCGGGCCATGGGCGGCAGCATCCAGCGGGCGCAGGTGAAGGCTCTTCGGCAGATAGGCGAGCAGGTGGTGATTGCCACCGACAGCGAGACATGGCGCGCGGGGCAGGTGGTGGTTTGCGCCGGTGCCTTTTCCCACGAGATTACGGCGACGCTGGGTGACAGGATCCCGCTGGAAACCGAGCGTGGCTACAACACAACCCTGCCGCACAGTGCCTTCGACCTGCGGACGCAGATCACCTTCGGCGGCCACGGCTTCGTCGTCACGCGCCTCTCCTCGGGGATCCGGGTTGGGGGCGCCGTCGAACTCGGCGGCCTGAAGCTGCCGCCGAACTTCCGGCGCGCCGAGGCGATGCTGAAGAAGGCGAAGGCCTTCCTGCCCGGTCTCGACGACCGCAACGGGACGCAGTGGTTCGGCTTCCGGCCGTCCTTGCCCGACAGCCTGCCCGCGATCGGACGCGCCCGGGCCGCGCCGCGTGTCGTCTATGCCTTCGGCCACGGACACCTTGGCCTGACCCAGTCGACCGGGACCGCGCGCCTCGTCGCTGATCTGTTGACGGATCAGCTGCTTCCGGTCGACATATCCCCCTTCTCGCCCCAACGGTTCCGATAGAGACTGCGATCATGGCCACATACACCTTCTCCTGCATCGATGGACACACCTGCGGCAATCCGGTCCGCCTCGTTTCGGGCGGCGGCCCGCGACTGGAGGGCGCGAACATGCTCGAGAAGCGGGCGCATTTCCTGCGCGAGTTCGACTGGATCCGCACCGGACTGATGTTCGAGCCGCGCGGTCACGACATGATGTCGGGATCGATCCTCTATCCGCCGACACGTCCCGATTGCGACGTCGCCGTTCTCTTCATCGAGACCTCGGGATGCCTGCCGATGTGCGGCCACGGGACCATCGGCACGATCACCATGGCCATCGAGAACGGCCTGATCACGCCGCGGGAGCCCGGCCGGCTGTCCATCGATGCGCCCGCGGGCAAGGTGGACATCACCTACCGTCAGGAGGGCCGGTTCGTGGAGGAGGTGCGCCTCACCAATGTTCCGGGCTACCTGCACGCAGAGGGACTGACGGCGGAGGTCGAGGGGCTCGGCGAGATCGTCGTCGACGTCGCCTACGGCGGCAATTTCTACGCGATCGTCGAGCCGCAGAAGAATTTCCGCGACATGGCGGATCATACGGCCGGCGAGCTGATCGGCTGGAGCCCCAAGCTTCGCGCGGCTCTGAACGAGAAATACGACTTCGTGCATCCGGAGCATCCGGAGATCAGGGGTCTCAGCCACATCCAGTGGACCGGCAAGGCGACGCATCCGGAGGCGCACGCCCGGAACGCCGTCTTCTACGGCGACAAGGCGATCGACCGCTCGCCCTGCGGAACGGGGACCTCCGCCCGCATGGCGCAACTGGCGGCCAAGGGCAAGCTGACGGTCGGCGACGACTTCATCCATGAATCGATCATCGGCTCTCTTTTCAAGGGAAAGGTTGAGGCGGCGACCACGGTTGCGGGCCGCGACGCCATTATCCCGTCGATCGCCGGCTGGGCCCGCATGACCGGCATCAACACGATCTTCATCGACGATCGCGATCCGTTCGCGCATGGTTTCGTGGTGAAATGACGCAAGTCTCGCCCCCCTTCAGCGTCCTTCCGGGCAAGGCCGAGGGGCCGGTGCTGGCCACCTCCGAGCCGCTGAGCTTCTGGGGCGGGGTCTCGCCTGACGACGGTCGGATCATCGATGTCCACCATCCGCTGCACGGAGAATGCCTGACGGGCACCGTGCTGGTGATGCCTTCGAGCCGGGGGTCCTGCAGCGGCTCCGGCGTGCTTCTGGACCTGGTGCTGACCGGTCGTGCGCCGGCGGCGCTCGTCTTCCAGGATGCCGAGGACGTGCTGACGTTGGGCGCGCTCGTCGCACACGAGATGTTCGGCAGGCTTCTGCCGGTGGTGCGGCTGCCGGCCGACGTGTTTGCGGCTGTGTCGGGCGCTGCACAGGTTACCATTACGCAGGATGCCATTGAGGCCGACGGGCTCACCATTCCACTGGCACCACCGCCGATGGCAGATCTCGAACTCACTGACGCCGATCGCGGCATGCTGGAGGGCGCAGAAGGGCCGGCGGCCCAGCAGGCGATGCGGATCATCTGTGCGGTGGCGGTGCAGCAGGGCGCAAGCCACCTTCTCGATGTTACCCGGGCGCATATCGACGGCTGCATCTATGCCAGCCCTGCCAACCTCGTCTTCGCGCAGAAGGTCGCGGCGCTCGGCGCGCAGGTGCGCATCCCCACGACCATGAACGCGATTTCCGTCGATCTTGCGAACTGGGCGGCGCAGGGCGTGCCGGCAGAGTTCGGCGCGCCGGCGGCCAGACTGGCCGAGGCCTATGTGGCAATGGGCTGTCGTCCGACGTTCACCTGTTCGCCCTACCTGCTGGCGGCCGCGCCGGTTGCCGGCGAGTTGATCGCCTGGTCGGAATCCAACGCCGTCATCTTCGCCAATTCCGTACTCGGCGCGCGGACGCCGAAGCATGCGGATTTCCTCGATCTCTGCATGGCCATCACGGGACGCGCGCCAGCCGCGGGCGTCTATCTCGACGACAACCGGCGGCCCGGCCAGATCATCGATATCGCGCTGCCGGATCGGATCGACGATGCCTTCTGGCCGCTCGTCGGCTATGTCGCCGGCCAGCTGTCGCCGGACCGGATCCCGCTGTTGCGCGGCCTTGCTGCCGCACGTCCATCGCCGGATGACCTCAAGGCTTTGTGCGCCGCCTTCGGGACGACCTCTGCCGCGCCGATGCTTCATATCGAGGGGGTAACCCCGGAGGCGGACATGGTGCCTGCCCATGATGCCGATCATGCGGTGATCGGGCGAGACGCATTGCGCGATGCATGGGCGCATCTTCATGCCGGCCCCGAGCAGGTGGACCTCGTCGCCATCGGCAGTCCGCATGCGTCGCTGGGGGAGTGTCGCGCTTTCGCGGACGCGCTGACCGGGCGCAGCCGGCATCCAGACGTTGCCGTGATCATCACGGCGGGCCGCGACGTAATTGCCGCCGCCGGCGAGGATGGTACCCTGACCCGCCTTCAGGACGCAGGCGTTCGGGTCCTTCAGGATCTCTGCTGGTGCACGATCAGCGAGCCGGTGTTTCCGCCGTCGGCGCGAACGGTGATGACCAATTCCGGCAAATACGCCCATTATGGTCCCGGTCTCAGCGGCCGCAGCGTGCGCCTCGGCAGCATCGCCGACTGCGCCGAGGCGGTCACGACAGGTCGAGCACGAGCAAGGGATAGCTTCCATGCGTAGCAGCAAGGTCATCCATGTGATCTCGTGCCATGCCGAAGGCGAGGTGGGCGACGTCATCGTCGGCGGCGTCGCGCCGCCGCCCGGCGAGACGCTCTGGGAGCAGCGCAGCCATATCGCAACCGACCAGTCGCTTCGCAACTTCATGCTGAACGAGCCCCGGGGCGGCGTGTTCCGGCACGTCAACCTGCTCGTTCCGCCCAAGGATACTCGGGCAGCCATGGGCTTCATCATCATGGAGCCGGAAGACACGCCGCCGATGTCCGGCTCCAACTCCATCTGCGTCGCCACGGTGTTGCTCGACAGCGGGATCGTGTCGATGGTCGAGCCGGAGACGCGGATGGTGCTGGAAGCGCCGGGCGGCCTCGTCGAGGTGGTCGCCCACTGCCGCAACGGCAAGGCCGAGCGCATCGCCGTCACCAACGTCCCGTCGTTTGCCGACAAGCTCGATGTGGCCCTGGAGGTCGAAGGGCTCGGCACCATCACCGTCGACACGGCCTATGGCGGCGACAGTTTCGTCATCACCGACGCGCGTTCGCTCGGCTTCGCACTGACGCCGGACGAGGCGCGCGAACTGGCGGAAACGGGGATCAGGATCACCAAGGCGGCCAACGAGCAGATCGGCTTCTCGCATCCGCTGAACCCCGACTGGGACCACATCTCCTTCTGTCAGCTGACGCTTCCCGTCGAGACAAAGGATGGGGCGCTGCACGGCCGCAACACGGTGGTGATCCAGCCGGCCAAGCTCGACCGCTCGCCGACCGGCACCGGCTGCTCCGCCCGCATGGCCATCCTGCATGCGCGCGGGCAGATTGCAGTCGGCCAGCGCTTCGTCGGTCACTCCATCATCGGCTCCACCTTCGACTGCAGCATCCTGTCGGAAACCTCGATTGCTGGACGACCAGCGATCGTGCCGCAGATCTCGGGCCGCGCCTGGATCACCGGAACCCATCAGTACATGCTGGACCCCGCCGACCCCTGGCCGGACGGCTACCGCCTCGCCGACACCTGGCCCCGCAAGCTCTAGCCTGGGCTGCTCAGACAAGCCTGTCGGCAGTCGGCCAGCCGATGCATCGTATCTTTCATCAAAAACCTTGGAACTCCGGCCAGCCGGTTTGGTTAGCCCTGTGTGTCCTAAACGGGGCCAAATAAGGGCTCCTCTGGCCGCACCTGCGGCAGGCACGATTTGCAGAACCAGAATGGGAGAAGCGGATGAGACGACTAGTCGAAGCCGCAGTCTTGTCGGCTGCGATACTATCGCCAGCGGTTGCGCAGGAGGCGACCATCAGCCCCGATGTTGCGAGAGCGGCATTCATCGACCCGGATGGAAACTCCATCGGAACCGCCACGATCCAGGAAACACCCCACGGCCTGCTTATCCAGGGCAAAGTGGCCAACCTGCCCGCCGGCCCGCACGGCTTTCACGTGCATGAGACCGGCACATGCGACGCCGAAGGCGGGTTCCAGTCCGCCGGTGGGCACTATGCCCCGGGCGACAACGATCATGGCTTCATGATCGACGAGGGCCCCCACGCCGGCGACATGGCGAACCAGACCGTTGGAGCCGACGGCACCATGGTCTTCGAAGTCTTCAACGAGAACCTTGGACTGACAGAAGGCGATGCGGCTGTGCTGGACGGCGACGGATCGGCCATCGTGATCCATGCCACGGCTGACGACTACCGGAGCCAGCCTTCGGGCAATTCCGGCGATCGGATCGCTTGCGCGGTCATCGAACAGCGCTGATTGGCGTCCCAGGACGCCTGAACTGACGTGAATTTAATCTGAAGTAGGGATCGGCGAGCACACGTTCGTCGGAGCGGCCTTCTGCACTCTGCTTCCTGAAAAAGGAGAACGGACATGAGAAAACTAGAGACAGCGCTCGCGTTGATTCTTGCCGCCTCGGTGTCGCCGACGATTGCGAGCGCCCAGACCGCAAGCACCGCTGCCACGGGAGGCTCTGATGAAGTGCGCCGCCTCGGCGACAATGCTTTTTCCCGCTGGGACAGCAACAGCAACAACCGCCTCGAGGGCGACGAGTTTACCGGTGGCCTTCACGAGCTTTGGAGTGGGCAGGACGGTCAGCTGAACGAGCAGGCCTTCGACAACAACTGGAACAACTGGTTTACCGCCGACGCGCCGGACTTCGCCGAGCTCGACGAGGACGGCAACGACCTGTTGTCCCATGAAGAGCTCCGCATTGCGTTGAGTGATTCCGATCTGCGCGGCGACTGGCAGGGCGCGGATGATGGTTACCTGACGCCGGAGGAATTCCGGACCGGCCTCACCACCGTGAGTGACCGTGACCGCAGCGGCACCCTGGATCAGCAGGAAACCGAGCAGCTGGTCGCTGTCGTCAGCGTTCTGGTGCCGGACGACACCAACACGGCAGCCACGGGTCAGCAGAACACCGACATGAACCGGCAGACTGCGGGCACTAACCAGCAGGCCGGGACAGGTCAGCAAACCGCAGCCGTCGAATCGGGCAATGCCGGCACATCGGCTACGGCCAGTCAGTCCGCTTCCAACGTCGAGGTCGGGGAGATCATCTCGCTTAACGAATGGGATGCTGAAGGCCTGTACCAGTCTGCCTGGAGCGCGGAAGCTCTCTTCGACCGTCAGGTCTTCGGCGAAAACGGCGAGGAAATCGGTGAGGTCGAGGATCTGATCGTCGGCTCCAATGGCGAACTTCTGGCGCTGATCGCGGAAGTCGGCGGCTTCTGGGACATTGGCGACACGCACGTCAGCGTGCCGTGGGACCAGGTGGCCTTCCGTCAGGACGGTTCTGTCACGCTTCCGGTGACTGAGGATAACGCGGACGACTTCAGTGTCCTCTCCATTCCAACCCAGGAACAGGTTTCTGAGAACGTGGTCTCGAACCTCGATGACGAAGAACTGGGGCCGCGTGCATGGCGCGCATCCGAGCTGATTGGCGATATCGCCCGCATTCGCGGCGACGAGGGCAACACCGCGGCTCAGCAGGCAGGGCAGGCGCAGGATGGCACTGCCGTCTCGCCAAACCGTCAGACCGCCTACCAGGGCTATGGCTATGTCAATGACCTGGTGTTCGACAACGGCAGGATCGTTGCCGCAGTGGTCGATCGCGACGCCGGCTACGGAACACGGGGACGCTTTGCCTATCCGTTCTATGGCTACGGCTATGGCTGGGCTCCCGGCAGCCGGTACTACGACATGCCTTACAGCCGCGGCGAGGCAACGGCGATCGAGCCGTTCGATGAAGATCGCCTCAACGAAGGTTGATCCAAAGCCCGGCCGCCTCAAGGGAGGCGGTCAGGACAGGGACCGGCGGTATCTGCTGCCGGTCCGACTAGGGAGGTCACACGACCTTACTCAATGTTAGTCATCATCAAGGAAGGAGAGACCCCATGAAAACCATCGCAATGACAATGGCATTCGGCCTTCTCGCCGCTCCCGCATTCGCCCAGACGAGCGGCGGGTCCAGCAGTGATGCAACCGAAGGCCAGACCGACCAGTCGACGCAGGCCGGCTCCTCCACCAGCCAGATGTCTGCGGCGTCGCAGGAGAAGGTTCGCGAGCAACTGACGGAGGCTGGCTTCCAACAGGTCGAGATCCTGGACGCTTCCTACCTCGTGCGTGCGCAGACCGAAGAGGGCAACACCGTCCTCATGGTCATCGACCCGCCGATGGGCGGCATGGGCAGCGGCGGCTCGACCTCCGGCTCCGGATCGACTGACGGCTCTGCTGAGGAAGACTAGGAATCCGCAAGGGCATTTCGCCCTCTTCGGGACGCGGCGGCAGCTTGCCGGTCGCGTCCTTCCACGTTCTAGGCCATGTCGGCCGCCCGCCGGGAGATCCAAATGCGCAAGGCTGCCTTGTTTCCGATCGTTCTTCTCTTCGTGATGATAAGCACTGCTTCCGGTTTCGGACAGGACGGCGATCTGGCGATGCTGCGTGCCGAAGCGCTTGAAGAGGTCAATGAGGACCGACGGGCGCAGGATCTTGAACCCCTGGCGCTCGGCGAAGATCTCAATGAAGCAGCGCTGGCGCACGCTAACGATATGATCGAGCGAGACTACTACGCCCATTCCTCTCCGGACGGAAACGATGTCCAGGATCGCTACATAGCGGCAGGCGGAAGCCGGTGGGAGCTCGTGGCAGAGAATATCTCCCGCTGCGAGAACTGCATGCAGACGCCTGACGTGGCGACCGTCGAGAGGCTGCAGCGCGGCTGGATGGACAGTCCGGGGCACCGGGAAAACATTCTCAGGCCGGGCCTTTCGCGCTTCGGCTTTGCCGTGGTTGTACATCCCCAGCAGGGTCTCTACGCCGTGCAGACCTTTGCCGGTCCCGGAACCCCTCGCGGAACTGGTAGCGAGGCGACAGAACTGCTGGCGATGGATCGGCAGCTATCGGTCGCTCTCGACGCGATCAACGAGCTCAGGCAGGAGGCCGGGGTGCCGACGCTGTCTGCCTCGCAAGCTCTCACCGACATCGCCCGCCGGCTCATTCCCGCGGATGTTCCGGATCCGGACAAGCTTCCCGGACTGAATTCGGTGGCCTCCGATCTGGATCGCAGCCGCTGGGAGGAGATTGTCACCATCGTCGGGGCCTGCGGTGGCTGTGGCCCGGAGCCTGCGCGCAGCGATGTAAGAGCCTTCGTCGATGATTGGACAAATCAGCAGGTCTACCGCGAAAGCCTGCTGGGCTCCGGTGCCAGCCACCTCGGCTTTGCCCTGAGGGCCAACGGAGAGGGCAAGAAAGTGGCGGTGGCCGTGCTTGGCTCCGTACGGTAGCCTTCGGAACGGCGCTCTGGAACCGCTCTCCTGTCAGCGGGTTGTATCGAAAAGGAGATCCGCATGAAGAACCTATTGATCCTGTCGTTGTCGGCGTCCGTCGTCTTGTTGCCCGGAGCCGCTTTCTCACAATCGACTTGTCAGACGCGGGCCTGCGAGATGCCGCTCGAAGTGCTGGTGGCGCAGAACGAGGCAGCTCCGGATGCCGCCGCGCAGGAACCGACCGTGCCTGCGGAAGATGCGGAAGGCGGCGAGGGATGGCTGGATCGCGCCAGACGCGCCGTGGGAGAGGCAGGCCGCGAGATCGGCGAGGCGGCAACCGCGACAGGGCGCTCTGCTTCGGAATATCTTTCCGACAATCCCGACCTCAATCGCGAAGTCATCGAGTTTGGGCAGAATCTGGGAGTTCCCGGCTTTGAAGCCAGTCCTGCTCGGGGCTCCGTCCTCGATGTGACCGCAACGACGGATGGCGAGTTGCAGATCGTAGCGGCCGGCTTGCCGGGCAGCCAGGAGGTTCGGCTGGGTTGGCTTGAGGACGGCCGCTTCGTCGAGCTCCAAAGGCTTTCGAGCGATGACAATGGCCGAGTCGAGACGGCCATCGCAATCCCTGCGGCTCTTCCCGACAACGAGGAAGTAAGGCTGGCGATCGAGACGACGGACCAGCGACTTCGCCTGGCCTCGGATCTCGTCAAGCTGCCTTGACCGCAGCGCTGCCGCCACTCCTTCCTGCACCATCTGTTGAGCATCGTAGCCAAACCCAAAGGTAACCGGAGACGACAGTGAATCGACCAGCCTCCAAGCCCGTCGTGGTGATAACAGGTGCATCAGCAGGTGTCGGCCGTGCCGTGGCGCAGGTCTTTGCTCGAAAAGGGTGGCGCGTGGCTCTGGTGGCGCGGGGCCTGGCGCGTCTGGAGGCTACGGCCGAGGACGTGCGCAGACTGGGCGGCGAGGCGCTCGTCTTCCCTGCGGATGTCGCGGATGCCGGCGCCGTCAATGACGTCTCCGACAAGGTGCAGGCCGCCTGGGGCGGTATCGATGTCTGGATCAACAACGCCATGGTGACGGTCTTCGGGCCGGTATCCTCGATCAACCCGGATGAGTTCAGGCGGGTGACGGATGTTACCTATCTCGGGCAGGTGCATGGCACGCAGGCTGCGTTGCGGCACATGCGGAGGCAAGGGCACGGCACGATCGTCTGCGTCGGTTCGGCTCTCAGCTACCGCTCGATCCCCTTGCAGTCTGCCTATTGCGGGGCGAAGGCGGCTGTCCGTGGCTTCGTGGATGCGCTCCGCTCCGAACTGATCCACGACGGTTCCCCGATCCGGCTGTCGATGGTCCACCTGCCGGCGGTCAACACGCCACAGTTCGACTGGGCGCGCTGCAAGGTCGAACGGCAACCGCGGCCCGTGGCGCCGGTGTTCGAGCCCGAAGCCGTAGCGGCACAGATCTACAAGGGCTGCTTGACCGCACCCCGCGAACTCTGGATCGGCAGGCCGACGGTGAAGACGATCATCGGTGGCCTTCTCGTGCCGGCACTGGCGGATCGTTTGGCCGCATCCCAGGCCTACGAGGGGCAGATGGACCGTATCCCGCACAATCCCTCTCGCAAGGATAACCTCTTCGAGCCGGTGGACCTCGACGTGGCCGCCCGCGGACGATTTGCCGGTGAGTCCCTGCCTGCGGTCGGCGCCATCTCGGGTACAGCGGCCCGCGTGCTGATCGCAGGAGTCGGCATCGCGGCAGTGACGGCCCTGGCTGTGGCGCGGCGGCAGTTGCGCCGATAGCACGGCCGGCGATCGAAACGGATCCAGTGGCGGTGATCGGCAGATAGTTGCACATTCTTAACCGCTTAAGCCGCTTTTTGGGTACGTTGTTTTGGCAATTGGCCCCTTGTAGGACGAATTTTCCATGGACATCGTAGTTCTCCTGGGTTAGGTAGACAACACAGTCGCTGCTGGCCGCCTCTGACCCATTCGTCGTGGCGGCAACAGTTTCGTGGCTTATACTCAGCCTCGTCGCTCTCGGGACATCTTTCGAGGGCGTCCTTGTTGTTGTTGCCTATGCCGCAAAACTCCGGGGAGCTGACCATCTTCTTGGTGCAATACTGCGCCAATGATCACCGTCGATGGAGGTTTGCCTTGCCGTGGCGCAAGGCAGAAAAAAATATGGAAGCCAATACTTCTGTTCCGGTGTCCGAAGAGGACCGCCGGCTCAAGATCAGCCTGAAGAATGTTTTCAAGGTCTTCGGCGAACGGCCCGACAAGGCGCTTGCCATGGTCAAATCCGGCAAGAGCAAGACCGAGATCCACGCCGAGACCGGCTGTGCGATCGGTGTCAACGATGCCAGCTTCGACGTCAAGGATGGCGAGATCTTCGTCATCATGGGACTCTCCGGCTCGGGCAAATCAACCCTCCTTCGCCTTCTCAACCGACTGATCGAGCCCACTGCCGGCTCGATCGAGATCGACGGTCGCGACATTACCAAGATGTCCCGCAAGGAACTCATCGACGTTCGCCGCCGCGATATCAGCATGGTGTTCCAGTCGTTTGCGCTGCTGCCGAACCGTACCGTCCTCAACAATGCCGCCTTCGGGCTGGAGGTTGCCGGTGTGGGCGAGGCGGAGCGGACGGAGAAGGCGATGGTTGCGCTGAGGGCCGTCGGGCTCGAAGGCTACGCCGACAGTCGCCCAAACCAGCTTTCGGGCGGCATGAAGCAGCGCGTCGGGCTTGCCCGGGCGCTTGCCAGCGAACCGACGATCCTGCTGATGGACGAAGCCTTCTCGGCGCTCGACCCCCTGATCCGTACCGAGATGCAGGATGAACTGGTGCGCCTGCAGGCGGAACACAGCCGCACGATCGTCTTCGTCAGCCACGACCTCGATGAGGCGATGCGGATCGGCGACCGGATCTGCATCATGCAGAACGGCAGCGTCATCCAGGTGGGTACGCCGGACGAGATCGTGACGCAGCCCGCCAATGATTATGTCCGATCCTTCTTCCGCAATGTCGATGTCACTCAGGTCTTCAAGGCCGGCGACATCGCGCGCCAGACGCAGGTGACGATCATCGACCGCCAGGGCGTTTCGGTCGCGGCGGCGCTTGAGCGGATGCAGAACTTCGACCGGGAGTACGCCATCGTTCTCGGCCGCGACAAGAAATACCACGGCATGGTCAGTCAGACGTCACTGGTGGAGAAAGTCCGGACCGGTTCCACCGATCCCTACCGCAACGCCTTCCTGGCCGACATCGAGCCGATTGCCGCGAGCGAGCCTCTCGCCACCGTCCTCGGGCGGGTTGCCGGGAGCACCTGGCCGCTGCCGGTCGTCGACGAGCAGGGTCGTTACGTCGGATCGATCAGCAAGTCGGTTCTTCTTGAGACGCTTGATCGCGCCAGCTGACATCAAAGATTGGATGCAATCATGAACTTCGACATTGGTGACGGCGTCGACACGATCGTCAACTACATTCTCGACAACTTTTCTCCCGCCCTCGAAGGCATCGCGGCCACCATCGGCTTCGTTACCGACGGTATTCAGGACACCTTGGCAGCAATGCCGATGCTGGTGGGACTGGCGATCTTCGTCCTCCTGTCGCTCTGGCGGGTCGGGACGGGGTTTGCCGTCTTCACGGGCGTTGCCCTCTGGCTGGTGGACACCATGGGCCTCTGGCCGGCGATGATGGAGACGCTGTCCCTCGTCATCGCCTCGACGGTCATCGCTATGCTCATCGGCCTGCCGCTCGGCATTGCCATGGCCGCCAAGGATTCCGTCGCCTCCAGCATTCGGCCTGTGCTCGACCTGATGCAGACGATGCCGGCCTTCGTCTATCTCATTCCGGCGGCGATGTTCTTCGGGCTCGGCGCCGTACCGGGGACGATTGCCACCGTGATTTTTTCCATGCCGCCGGTGGTGCGTCTTACCAATCTCGGTATCCGTCAGGTCGACGTCGAATTCGTCGAGGCGGGCCAGGCCTTCGGTTGCACCGCGTCGCAGTTGCTCTTCAAGGTCCAGCTGCCGAACGCCCTGCCGTCGATCATGGCCGGCATCAACCAGACGATCATGCTGTCGCTGTCCATGGTGGTGATCGCCTCCATGATCGGTGCCGGTGGTCTTGGAAACACCGTGCTGACGGGCATCCAGCGCTTGGATGTCGGTACCGGTTTCGAAGGCGGCCTTGCGGTCGTCATTCTCGCGGTCGTTCTCGACCGCATCACCCAGAGTTTTGGGAAGGAGCGGCCGGTCTTCTGGCGCACCTTCTTCCCGAAGGCAGCGCGGCAACAGACCGAACAGGCACCAGCCTGATCGTCGCGATGCGTCAAAGCGGGCAGAACGCCCGATGCGAACCTTCCAAAAAGGAGCAGATATGATCAAGAAAATTCTTTCCATGGGCCTCGCCGCAGCGATGGCAAGCAGTGTTGCAACGACCGCGCTGGCACAGGACGGCACACCCGTGAAGATCGGCTGGTCGGCATGGTCCGACGCTGAATTCGCAACGAAACTTGCCGCAAAGCTGATCGAGGATGAACTCGGCCAGGACGTCGAGCTGGTCCAGACCGATGTCGCGCCTCTCTATCAGGGCGTCAGCCGCGGTGATCTCGACCTCATGATGATGGCATGGCTGCCGCAGACGCATGCCGACTACTACGCCAGGGTCAAGGACGACGTCGAAACGATCGGTACCGTCTACGACGGCGCAAAGCTCGGCTGGATCGTCCCGAACTACATTCCGGAAGACATGATCAGCTCGATCGAGGACCTGTCCAAGGACGAGGTCAAGGAGAAGCTGGACAGCACCATCCAGGGCATCGATCCGGGCGCTGGCCTGACACGGCTTTCGCAGCAGGCCGTCAAGGATTACGGCCTCGACGACTACAACCTGCAGATCTCCAGTGAGGCCGGCATGCTGACGACCGTCGACCGTGCCATGCGCTCGGAAGACTGGTTCGTGGCCACGTCCTGGAGCCCGCACTGGATGTTCGGCAAATACGATGTCCGTTACATCGAGGACCCGAAGAAGTCACTCGGTGAAGCCGAGCATGTCGATATCCTGGCCCGCAAGGGTTTCCAGGAAGACCGTCCTGAAGTTGCTGCCTTCCTGTCGCGGATGAAGATGCCGATCGCCGATCTTGAGGCCGGGATGTTCAATGCCCAGGAAACCTCTTACGAGGAAGCCGTTGCACAATACATCGAAGACCATCCGGACCAGGTCGATGCCTGGGTAGGCAAGGACTGATTGACGACCGGCCGGTCGGGCTTTGCCCGGCCGGCCATTTCTTTTTCCAAGGCAGGTGGAGGCTCTGATGGACCACGCACAGACCGAACTCTCCGTTTGTGACGACGACACGTTGGGTGGACGCATTTCCCTTGCTCGCGACGCCGCGGCACTATCCGTGACGGAGACTGCTTTGATCCTAGGGGTCGAAACAGCAACCTGGTCCAACTGGGAAAACGACCGGGCCGAGCCCCGCGCCAACCGTCTGGGCATGCTCGCCGGCGTGCTGCAGGTCAGTGTCGGCTGGCTCCTGGCCGGCCAGGGTCGTGGACCCGGCTATAGCGCCTGAGCTTTGTCCGCAAATGCGGCTAACGCCTTGTCATCGCGGATGACGGGGCTACCTTATCTCCGAACCAGGCCAAATCGAAAGGATCTTCCCCATGAAGAGGCTGTTTCAACGGGCGGCTGTTGCAGCCGCATTTGCGCTGGTCGGTTTCACCGCTGCCGCGCAGACACCCCCGAATGTCCTGATCGTCGGTCAGATTGCCGAGCCGCAGTCGCTTGATCCGCATGCCGTGACCGCCACCAACGATTTCCGCATCCTCGTGAACCTGTACGACGGTCTGGTCCGGTACAAGGACGGGACCCTCGAAGTGGAGCCGGCGCTTGCGGAAAGCTGGACGATCTCCGACGACGGGAAGACCTATACCTTCACGCTTCGGCAGGGCGTCAAATTCCATGATGGCTCGGCCTTCGATGCGACGGCGGTCAAGTTCAACTTCGACCGGATGCTGAAGGAGGATCACCCCTTCCACGACACCGGCCCGTTTCCGCTGTCCTTCAACTTCGCCTCCATCGATGCGGTGAATGTCATCGACGACAACACGGTCGAATTCCAGCTGAAGGAAGCATTCGCGCCGTTCCTGTCCAATCTCGCCTATCCCACCGGCCTGATCGTCTCGCCCGCAGCGGTCGAGGAGCATGGCCAGGAATTCGGGCGCCATCCGTCCGGCACCGGCCCGTTCAAGTTCGCGGAATGGCAGTCCAACCAGCTGGTTGCCGCCGAGCGGAACGAAGACTATTGGGACGGGGCGCCCGCGCTCGAAGCCGTCGTCTTCCGTCCGATCACCGATTCCAACACACGCGTTGCCGAAATGCTCGCCGGCGGTATCGACGTCATGGTCGAAGTGCCGCCAGACAACCTCGCCTCCTTCAAGTCGGACGCCAACTTCTCCGTTGCAGAGCAGGCTGGCCCGCACGTCTGGTTCTCGATCCTCAACACGAAGGAAGGGCCGTTTGCCGACAAGCGGGTTCGCCAGGCGGCCAACTATGCCGTCAACAAGGAGACGCTGGTCAACGATGTGCTGCAGGGCACCGCGACCGTTGCCGCCGGCCCCATCCCGCCGGCGTTCAACTGGGTCGAAAGCTCGGTGGAGCCTTATCCATACGATCCGGAGAAGGCGAAGGCGCTGCTGGCCGAGGCCGGTGTCGAGAACCCGGAGCTGACTTTCTACGTGACCGAGGGTGGTTCGGGCATGCTCAATCCTGTCGTCATGGGAGCCGCGATCCAGGCGGATCTCCAGGCCGTCGGCTTCGACGTCTCCATCGAGAGCTACGAGTGGAATACCTTCCTCGGCCGCGTCAACGCCGGTCTCGAGGGGCAGGCCGATATGGCCGAGATGGCCTGGATGACCAATGATCCAGACACCGTGCCCTATCTGACGCTGCGCACCGATGCGCAGCCGGAGAACGGCGGCTTCAACTCCGGCTACTACTCGAACCCGGAGGTCGACAAGCTCCTCGACCAGGCGCGCACCTCCACGGATCAGGCGGAACGCGGCAGGCTCTACGGTGAAGTCCAGCAGATCGTGCACGACGACGCGCCGTGGCTCTTCGTGGCCAACTGGAAGCAGAACGCCGTGACGACCGCGGCCGTTCAGGGCTTCAAGCTGCAGCCGTCCTTCCTGCTGCATCTCAAAGACGTCAGCAAGTAACCCAACGCTGCCGGTCCGGCCGCTGCGGCGGCGGGCCGGCATGCGTCTGCGGAGGCAGTGCATGCCGTCCTACATCCTGAAGCGGCTCCTTTCGATGATTCCCGTCCTCTTCGGGCTGTCGGTCATCGTGTTTCTCGTCATGGCCATGATCCCGGGCGATCCGGCGATCGCCATCCTCGGCGCCTATGCGACGCCGGAGAATGTCGCGCGGATCAACAGCGATCTCGGCCTCGACAAGCCGCTCGTGCAGCAATACTTCATCTGGATCGGCAACGTCCTGCAGGGTGATTTCGGCCGCTCCTTTGCACTCAACCGCCCGGTTCTGGACGAGGTGCTGGAGCGCTTCCAGGCGACGCTGGTGCTGGCGGGCGTTGCGCTCGTGCTGTGCTCGGTGATCGGGTTGGTGGCCGGCGTGGTGTCCGCTGTCCGGCAGTTCGGCTGGGTCGACAAGGTGATCACCTTCGTCGTGCTTGCCGGCATCTCCGTTCCGTCCTTCTGGCTCGGCCTGATCCTGATCCTGCTCTTTGCCGTGAAGTGGCGGCTGCTGCCGGCAAGCGGCATGTATGCCGTCTACGGTGGCGGCGACCTGAAGGACCTCCTGCTTCATCTGATCCTGCCCGCCTCCACCCTTGCCGTGGTCGCAGCCGGCGTCATCGCCAGGCTGACACGCGCCGCCATGCTCGAGGTGCTGCGCCAGGACTTCATCCGCACGGCCAGAGCAAAAGGTCTGCCGGAACGCCGCGTCATCTACCGTCATGCCTTCCGGGCCGCGCTCGTCAGCGTCATTCCGGTGATCGGCATCCAGGCCGGTTTCGTTCTCGGAGGCGCCGTCTACATCGAGACCGTCTTCCAGTGGCCGGGCGTCGGCGCCATGCTGGTCAAGGCGATTTCCACCCGTGACATCCTCCTGGTGCAGGGCGGGGTGCTGGTCGTGGCGGGCAGCTATGTGCTTTTCAACCTCATCGCCGACGTGGTCCAGACGATGCTCGATCCGAGGATCCGCACATGAGCGATGCTCTCGCAACCCCATCGCTGCCGGCGGCAGGTTCCGGCCGCGTCTCCTCCTGGACGCTGCTTTTCAACAACCGGCTGGCGACTGTCGGCCTCTGCATGCTCTCAGGCCTGGTCCTGCTGACGCTGCTGGCGCCGATCCTGCCGCTGCCGGATCCGGATGCCACGGCGCCTGCGCAGCGTCTGCAGCCCGTGTTTTCGGCAGGCCATGTCCTCGGGACCGACCAGCTGGGCCGCGACATCCTCAGCCGGTTGATCTGGGGTAGCCGTGTCTCCATGATCGTCGGCTTCTCCGCCACCCTGGTTGCCGCTTTAATCGGGTCCACGATCGGCATCGTTTCGGGCTATGCCGGGGGCCGCACGGACAACCTGATGATGCGCGGCATCGACATGCTGATGGCCTTCCCCTACATCCTGCTGGCGCTCGCCATCGTCGCCGTGCTGGGGCCGGGGCTGATGAACGCCCTCTACGCCATTGCCGTCGTCAACATTCCCTTCTTCGCGCGCAACGTGCGCGGCGTGACGCTCGGGCTCTCGCATCGCGAGTTCGTCGATGCCGCACGGCTGTCGGGCAAGGGGCATCTGTCGATCGTGCTGACGGAGATCCTGCCCAATGTCCTGCCGGTCATCGTCATCACCATGTCGACGACCGCCGGATGGATGATCCTCGAAACGGCCGGTCTCAGCTTTCTCGGCCTCGGGGCGCAACCGCCGCAGGCCGACCTCGGCTCGATGCTGGGTGAGGGGCGGGCACAGCTCTTCACGGCACCGCATGTCTCGGTGGTGCCAGGGGTGATGATCTTCCTGATCGTCATCAGCCTGAACTTGCTCGGTGACGGCATCCGCGACGTGCTCGATCCGCGCCTCAGGTCCGGTGCACTCCTTCGTCCCGGTCCGGTGACGGCGGTCGATCCCGAACGCTCCCGGCCGAAGAACGGCAGGCCGAGTGCCATCCTCACCGTCGAGGGGCTGGAAACCGGCTTTACGCGCAATGGTCACTATTCTGCGGCCGTCAGGGATGTCTCCCTGCATCTCCATCCGGGCGAATGCCTGGGACTGATCGGCGAAAGCGGTTCGGGAAAGAGCGTGACCGCCTTGTCCATCATGGGACTGGTCAGTTCACCGCCGGGGATCATCCGCAACGGGGCGATCTACCTGCATGGCGAGGACGTGCTGTCGATGCCGCAGACCCAGCTGATCTCCGCCCGGGGAAGCCGTGTCGCCTATATCTTCCAGGACCCGCTGACGACCCTGCATCCGATGCATTCCATCGGTCGGCAGGTGGAGGAGGCGATCTCCGCGCACCAGACACTGAGCCGGCAGGCTCTGCGGGAGAGAAGCATCGCGCTGCTCGATCGCGTCGGGATCCCGGACGCTGAGAAGCGGGTAGGTCACTTCCCGCACCAGCTCTCCGGGGGGCAGCGGCAGCGGGTGGGGATTGCCATGGCGCTCGCCAACGATCCCGATGTCATCATTGCCGACGAGCCGACGACGGCGCTCGACGTCACCGTGCAGGCTCAGATCCTGGCGCTGCTGCGCGAGCTGCAACGGGAGCGCGGCATGGCCCTGCTCTTCATCACGCATGATTTCGGCGTGGTGACGGAGATCTGCGATCGCGTCGCGGTCATGAGGGACGGCCGCATTGTGGAGACAGGCAAGACGCAGGCCGTGCTCGGCGACCCCCAGCACGAATACACGAAACGCCTGATTGCCTGCGTGCCGGAGATCGGAACCGGCAAAAGCTTTCTCGACAGGGTGGCGCCGCTCTTTGCTGCCGATCCGGAGGAACGACCATGAGCGGCAGCGCCATCGAGGTCCGCAATCTGAGCAAGACGTTCGGCGGCGGGCGGTCACTGTTGGGAACAGAGCGGCATGCGGTGAAAGCCGTCGACCAGGTGTCGCTCGTGCTGCAGCGGGGCGAAACGCTGGCGGTGGTGGGAGAGAGCGGATCGGGCAAGAGCACGCTTGCGCGCATGCTGGTCGGGCTCGAAGAGCCGACGTCCGGGGACATGCAAATTGCCGGCCGCGATGCTGCTGCGCTTCGTCGCGACGGCCCAAGAGCCTTCGGGAAGATGGTTCAATATGTGTTTCAGGATCCGGTCGCCTCTCTCAATCCGCGCAAGACGATCCGGCAAGCCCTGGAGGCGCCGCTGAAACTGCTGAATGGCTATGACGCCGGGAAGCGGCGGGTGCGGATGACGGAACTGCTCGATGCGGTGCAGATGCCGAAGGACACGCTGGATCGCTACCCGCACGAGTTTTCCGGCGGCCAGGCGCAGCGTATCGCGATCGCACGGGCGCTGGCGGCCGAGGCCGAAATCCTCATTCTCGACGAGCCGGTGAGCGCGCTCGATGTGTCCGTCCAGGCTCAGGTGCTCCTGCTCCTGCGGGACCTGAAGCGGCAGTTCGGCCTCTCGTATCTGTTCATCAGCCACGATCTCGCCGTCGTCGAGGCGATCTCCGACCGTGTTGCGGTGATGCACTACGGTCGGCTCGTCGAAGAGGCGCCGACGGACCAGTTGTTCAAGGCCCCGCAAGATCCATATACCCGTCAACTGCTTGACAGCGCGCCGAGGCTGAGGACCAGCTGAGGCCGACCAGTTGCTTCGGCGCAGGATCACGATAAACAGGATCGAGATGACGATCTTTCGCCGATCCGGCATCAGGCGCCTTGCCGGCTGCGGCGAGCGCCCAATGTCACTCTAGGCGCAAGATCAGACGAGGAGAGGCCAGGTCGTGAACGCGTTCTATTCCCTTTACAGCCATGAGTTCCTGCGCGTGGCGACATGTGTCCCGGCCACCGAGGTGGCGGATCCCGACTTCGCCGTCACCGAAACGCTGCGGCTGGCGGAGCTCGGACACGCCGACGGCGCGGGCGTCATGCTGTTTCCGGAACTCGGCCTTTCGTCCTACGCCATCGACGACCTGCTGCTCCAGGATGCGCTGCTCGATGCCGTCGAGCGGGCGATCGGCAAGATCGTCGAGGCCAGCAAGGATCTCTACCCGGTGCTGGCGGTCGGCGCGCCGCTGCGGGGCGACGGGCGGCTGTACAACACTGGCGTGATCATCCACCGCGGCAAGATCCTCGGCGTCGTTCCCAAGGCCTATCTGCCGAACTACCGGGAGTTCTACGAGCGGCGCCACTTCTCCCCGGGCGCCGGCGTCACGGACGCCACCATCTCGGTCGCGGGACACCGCGTCCCCTTCGGCGTCGATCTGCTGTTCCGGTCCGAGGGTTCGGTGCCCTTTACCTTCCATGTCGAGGTCTGCGAGGACTTCTGGGTGCCCCTGCCGCCATCGACACGCGCGGCCATGGCGGGTGCGGAATTGCTGCTCAACCTGTCGGCGAGCAATATCACCATCGGCAAGGCGGAGACCCGCCGGATGCTCTGCGCCAGCCAGTCCGCCCGTGCGGTGGCGGCTTACGCCTATTCGGCCGCCGGTCCGGGCGAATCCACCACGGATCTTGCCTGGGATGGTCACGCGGCCGTCTACGAATACGGCCACCTGCTGGCCGAGACGGAACGCTTTCCGACCGGTGGCACCTTCGTGACCGCCGACATCGATCTCGGGCGGCTGCGCCAGGAGCGGATGCGGCTCAACAGCTTTGCCGATTGCGCGCGGCAGGAGCTTCCGCAGGGTCACGGCTACCGCAAGGTCGGCTTCACGCTCGACAAGCCTGCCGATGTCGTGCCGCTCCGCCGCCGGATCGAGCGGTTTCCCTATGTGCCGTCGAACCCGGCACGCCTGCGCGAAGACTGCTACGAGGCCTACAACATCCAGGTCCAGGGCCTCGCCAAGCGACTGGCCGCAACCGGCATCAAGCATCCGGTGATCGGCGTCTCGGGAGGGCTCGATTCGACCCAGGCGCTGATCGTCGCCGCCCGCGCGATGGACCTGATCGGCGAGGACCGGAAGAACATCCGCGCCTATACGCTGCCGGGCTTTGCCACCTCCGATTCAACCAAGAGCAATGCCTGGACGCTGATCAACAGCCTCGGCGTGACCGGCGAGGAAATCGACATCCGCCCGGCCGCGCGGCAGATGCTGGCCGACCTCGGTCATCCCTTCGGCGCCGGCGAGCCGGTCTACGACGTGACCTTCGAGAACGTGCAGGCCGGCCTGCGCACCGACTACCTGTTCCGGCTGGCCAACCAGGTCGGCGGCCTGGTGGTCGGCACGGGAGACCTTTCCGAGCTCGGGCTTGGCTGGTGCACCTATGGCGTCGGCGATCACATGTCGCACTACAACGTCAATGCGTCGGTCTCCAAGACGCTGATCCAGCATCTCATCCGCTTCGTTGCCCGTTCGGGTGACGTCACCCCGGAGACTACGGCGGTGCTGGAGGCGATCCTCGCCACCGAAATCTCACCCGAACTCGTGCCGCCGGGCGAAGAGGGCGTCCTGCAGTCGACGCAGGATATCGTCGGGCCCTATGCGCTGCAGGACTTCAACCTCTTCTATCTCACCCGCTATGGCTACCGCCCGTCGAAGATCGCCTTCCTGTCGTACAACGCCTGGAGCGACGCGGAGAGCGGCGGGTGGCCACAGGATATTCCGGAAGACCAGAAGCGGGCCTATGCGATGGCCGACATCCGGCACTGGATGGAAGTCTTCCTGCGGCGCTTCTTCAACAACCAGTTCAAGCGCTCGGCTGCGCCGAACGGCCCGAAGATCTCCTCCGGCGGTTCGCTGTCGCCAAGAGGGGACTGGCGTGCACCCTCGGATGCCAGCGCGAAGGTCTGGCTTGCGGAACTTCGCGACAACGTCCCGACCGAATAGGCGCAGGGCCGTAGGTCTCTTATGCCGTCAGCCTCCGCAGTCCGACGGACTGCCGCTCGATGATGTGGCAGGCGAGCTCTATCCGGCGCGGAAGGGCGGGCATTCCCGAGCAGATGTCGCGGAGCAGATCGACCCCGGTCATGCCGATCTCGCGCGCCGGAATGTGCACGGTGGTCAAGGGAGGGTTGAGGAAAGCGGCCTGCGGCAGGTCGTCCATGCCCATCACCGAGACGTCACCCGGCACCGAATAGCCGGCGCTCTGGAGTGCCGCCATGGTGCCGACGGCCAGGCTCTCGCCGGCGGCAAGCACGGCGGTGAAATCGAGACCCCGCGCCGCGATGCGGTCCGCAATCGCCTGCTGCGCCAGCTCCGGCAGCCAGTCGTTGACGGCCATGACCAGATCTTCCGGGTGCGGCAGGCCGCGATGCACGAGGGCATCCTGCCACCCCTCCTGTCGCCGCACGATCGTCCGTCGCCCAGGGCGCATCAGGAACAGGATGCGCTCGTGTCCCTGATCGATCAGGTAGTCCGTCGCCACCTGCGCCGCCGAGCGGTTGCAGGGCGTGACGCTGGAGAGGCGCATGAAGGGATCATCGCCGTTGACGAGGACGACCGGCTTGCCGACATCGCGGGTGGCCGCGAGCATCCGTTCGTCATCGACGGTCAGGAACAACAGACCCGCCACCTCCGGATCCGTGCGCGCTTCGTCCAGCACCCTTCTCTCCTCCGCTTCGTTGGCGATCGGCCGGGTGACGATGTCGATGCCAAGCGTCTGGGCGCGCTCCCGGATGCCCTCCAGCACGTAAAGGGTGAACTGGTTGCGGACGTAGTCGATCATCGCGGCACTGGATGCGGCGAGAATCACCTTGGTGCCCGGGGTGGGATTGGGAAGCGCATAATTGGCCGTCTTGGCGGCCTCGAGAATGCGGATGCGCACGTCGTCGCGCACACCCTTCTCTCCGGAGAGAGCCCGCGAGACGGTGCTCAGCGACACGCCGACCTTCTTGGCGATGTCCTCGAGACGCACGCGACGCGGCTTTTTCCCCCGCTTGCCGGATCCGGTGTCCATGGCTTTGCCCTCCAGTTTTGACAAACTGCAAAAAATTTTCAGATTGCGCAAGAATTTTTCAAGTGCTTACATTCCCTCGCCGCCTGGAGAGCGGTCTGTTCGGATAGCCTGAACAGTCTGGGAGGAAATGGCATGCATGAACCGGCGGGGGACATCCGTCGCAAGCTGGACCTGCTGGTGGCAGGGATGACGGGCTTGCGCCACGACGGACGTTTCGACGAGCCCAATCTCGACGGCACCGCCGGCGACTACATCTCCTTCGACAGCTGGGAGTGGCCGCAGGGCGTCGGCCTCTACGGGCTGATCCGCCTCTGGCTGTTCACCGGTCGGGAAGATCTGAAGCAGCTTGTCGAGGACTGGTATTCCGCACGACTGTCGGCTGGCCTTCCCTCCCTCAACGTCAACACGACCGCACCGATGCTGGGACTGTCGGTCCTCTGGCGGGAAACCCGCGACCCCCGCTGGCAGAAGCCGCTGGACGACTGGGCTAACCACGTGATGGCCGATATGTCTCGCACGGAGGAAGGTGCCTTCGAGCATCACGTGTCGGACAAGATCAACCATCACGAACTCTGGGACGACACGCTCTACATGATGGCGCTGTTCCTGGCCTCCTACGGGCAGGCAAGCGGACGCCGGGAGCTGGTGGATGAGGCCGCGCGCCAGTTCCTGGTGCATTCCCGCTATCTCGCCGATACCAGAAGCGGGCTCTGGTTTCACGGCTGGACCTTCGAAGGTCGCCACAATTTTGCCGAGGCACGCTGGGCTCGCGGCAATGCCTGGATCACGGCGGGAATGCTGGACCTATTCGATCTCGCCGAGATGCCGAAGCCCGTCGAGGATTTCCTGCGGGGCGTGCTGGTGGCGCAGGTCAACGCACTGCTGCCCTTGCAGACGAGTTCCGGCGCCTGGCGCACATTGCTCGACGATCCGACCTCCTACGAGGAAATTTCTGCCACCGCCGGGATCGGCTACGGCCTGCTGAAAGGCCACCGGCTGGGGCTTGGTGGACAGGCTTGGCAGGCCGCAGGTCTGAAAGCGGCACAGGCCGTCATGCGCAATATCGACGAGACCGGCACCGTGCTGAACGTCTCCTACGGCACGCGCATGGGCCATGACCTGCAGTTCTACAGGGACATCCCGATCCAGCCGACCGGTTACGGCCAGGCCCTTTCGATCCTCTGCCTCTCGGAGGCCCTTCGCCACGCAGACGCAGGAGAACAAGCCGCATGACGATGAAGGTTCTTTATGGGGCCGGTCCCCAGGACATCAAAGGCTATGACACCGAACGGCTGCGGGCGGAGTTCCTGGTCGAAGGCATGTTCCAGCCGGACGAGGTTCGCCTCGTCTATACACATGTGGATCGCCTCATCCTCGGCGGTGCCATGCCTTCCACCAAGGCTCTGACCTTCGGCGGCGGGGAGGAGATCGGCACGCCCTTCCTTCTGTCCGCGCGCGAGATGGGGATCGCCAACCTCGGCGGCACCGGCACGATCACTGTCGATGGGCAGAGCTTCACGCTCGAGAACCGCGACGTGCTCTACGTCGGCCGCGGCGCGCAGGAGCTTTCCGCATCGAGCGCGTCTTCGGACACGCCGGCGCGCTTCTACATGAACTCGGTTCCGGCCGGCGCCGACATCCCGCACCGCCTCATCACGCAGGCGGAATCGAAGCCGCTCGATCTTGGCGAGGCGCGGCGGTCGAACAAGCGCAGGCTGCGCATGTATATCCATCCGCAGGTCGCTCCGTCCTGCCTGCTCCTGATGGGCATCACGGATCTTGCTGAAGGCAGCATCTGGAACACCATGCCGCCGCATCTGCACGAGCGCCGGATGGAAGCCTACTGCTATTTCGATCTCTCGCCCGAGGATCGGGTCATCCATCTGATGGGGCGGCCGGAAGAAACCCGACACCTGGTCGTTGCCGATGGCGATGGCGTCCTGTCTCCGGCCTGGTCGATCCACATGGGAGCCGGCACCGGTCCCTACGCCTTCGTCTGGGGCATGACCGGCGAAAACCAGGAATACAATGACGTCGCCCCGGTGGCGCTTTCCGAACTGAGATGAGCAGATTGCGATGAACGCACAGACCCATTGGATGCAGAAGACGCTGAACGCCGGCGACCCGATCCGCTACTGGCAGATCGGAGCCGTCGCCGAAGAGCGCTTCGACGTGCCGGACGCGCCGATGAAGGGGGAGATGGATCCGTTCTTCTTCCTGACCAAAGTCAAGAACTTCATTCCGCACGAATATCCGTGCCGGACGATCTTTGCGGAGACCTATCGCGGCAAGCGACCCGATGTCCGGGGCGATTTCGACGCGCAGCGCTGGTGGCTGCCGTTCGGCTCTCCACGGCTCGATCTCTCCGGCTTCTGGTTCCGCCCGACGCGCCTTTCCACCTGGGTCCGCACCTATATCGACGCCGAGGCCCCCGGTGCTGCCAAGATCCGCCTTGGAACCTGCGGTGGCGCGGTGATCTGGGTGAATGGCAGCGAGATCGGCTGGATGGCGCCCTACAGCCGCAATCTCGAAGTGAAGCAGGAGTTCGATCTGCCGCTGGTGGCGGGGCTGAACGAGATCACCATCTTCTTCGATGATCTGGCGGAACGCGATGCGCGCTATTTCTTCCAGCTCGACTATCTGTCCGGTCCGAAGGCCCGGCTGTCGTTGCCCGTGCCCGTTGCAGGCTCGGTGGCGGAAAGCCTGGAGACGGCGCTCGACGGCATGCATTTCGACCGCCCGCATTACTTCGGCGGCGACATCATCTTGCACCTTCCAACGCCGCTGCCGGTGGAGGTTCACGCAAATGTCGCGATCGAAGGCGACTTCATGTCGAGGGAGCGCTTCGACGACGACTTCACGCTGCCGGCTGGTGCCAGGACGCTTGCCATCGGGCCGTCCGACCGAGCTCCCGCCGACTTCCGGCATTTCCGGATCACCCTGAGCACGGGTGGGTTCGTCGCCTCCCGCTCGCTCGGCGTGGAGATCTGCCATACGGAACGGCAGGGCCAGGCTGCAGCGACGCTTTCCGACCGGATCGTGGAAACGCTGGACGAGGTGTCGGAGCATTCCGAGCGCGACACCGTCCGGGCCTTCGCCCGTCTGGCGAGCGGTCGCGGCGGTGCTGATACGGACGCGATGATAGAAGAGATCCTGCCGTCGATCGAGGATTGCCACGACTGCGCGGATTTCTCCCTGGTGCCGCTGATCTGGTCGCGCACCGTCTGGGGCGATGACATCGGTTCGTCGACGCGGGATCGGATCGACGCCGCCATCCTCCACTACCGCTACTGGATGGATGAACCGGGCAACGACGTGCAGTGGTATTTCTCCGAAAACCACGCGCTGCTCTTCCACACCTCCGCCTATCTGGCCGGCCAACTGCTTCCCGAGGCGACCTTCGTGCGCTCCGGACGCACTGGGGCCGAGCAGAGCAAGGTGGGTGCCGCCCGCGTGCGGGCATGGCTCGATCACTTCGAGAAGTGGGAGATGGCGGAGTTCAATTCGGCACCCTATTTCCCGATCGACCTGAAGGGCCTGACGGCACTTGCTGCTCTTTCGCCGGATCAAGACATCGCCGAGCGGGCGAAGGCCGGGATCGTGCGCCTGTGCGAGATCATCGCGCGGTCGGCCCATCACGGCATGGTCACCGCGGCCCAGGGGCGGTCCTACGAGCATACGCTTTGCGCCGGGAGTTCACTGGAGCTTTCCGGGGTGGCGCGGCTGCTCTGGGGCAAGGGCTGGTACGGACGCCGCGTGCATGCCCTGCCGCAGCTGGCCGTCTGCCTGCGCGACCACGGGCTCGAGATCCCGCCGGCGCTGGAAGCCATCGCCGATCATCGCAGCGATAAACATCAGGAGTGGCGGTTCGCGCAGGGCGACGGCAGCTTTGCGGCGCTCTATCACTACAAGAGCGAACATTTCGCCATGGGATCCACCGTCCACTACCGGTGGGACGAATGGGGCTACCAGGAAACGGTGCTCCATCTGCGGCTTGGTGAGAAGCCCGAGGCGGCCGTCTGGATCAACCATCCGGGCGAGAGCATTCAGTTCGGCTACGGGCGTCCTTCCTATTGGGGCGGATGCGGAACCGTGCCGCGGGTGCAGCAGTATCGTGGCCTCGCAGTCGTCGAGTTTACCCTGAAGCCGGAACAGCCGGATTTCACGCACGCCTGGTTTCCACAGGGTGACTTTGACGACGTGCGCGTTTCCGGCGATACGGCGCTCGCGAGAAGCGGCCGCGGTGCGGTGCTCCTCAAGGGAAGCGGAGATCTTGTGGCGATGGAGGAGGGGCCATCCGCCGGCAACGAACTGCGCCAATACGGGATGACGAGCCGCTGGATCGTCCGCATCTGCGAGTCCGACGACCTGTCATCCGTCGAACATCGCTTCTCAACGCTCGCCGTCAGCCGAGAGGCCGATGGCATCCTGGCGATCGACGATCCCGAATACGGCGCCGTGCGCTTCCATCCGGACGGCTCGGTCGATGCCGAAGGGCGCCGGATTTTGCGAAGTGATTATACCGTCGTGGGTGAAGCAATTATGCTTTAATCCGCAGCAACCGGACGGGAGGAGGCCCTGTCCACCAAAGGGAGGAACTAGCATGCAGACCAAATCCATCATTGCGGGACTTGCGCTCGCACTTCTGACGTCCACGGTCGCCAGCGCCGGCGACGTCAGGGTCATGTGGTATTCCGACGGCGTCGAGGGCGAAGTCATGAAGGATCTCGTCGATCGCTTCATGAAGGAAAATCCGGGCATCAACGTGATCCTGGACAATGTCGCCTACAGCGTCATCAAGGAACAGCTGCCGGTCCAGCTCGAAGCCGGAAACGGCCCCGACGTTGCGCGCGTGACGGCGATTAAGGACCTTGCCAAGCACTGGCTGGACCTTCGTCCGCTCGTCAAGGATCCCGCCTATTGGGACGAGAACTTCGGCGACAAGGCCGACTGGATGCGTCCGGACGGCTCAGACCAGATTTCCGGTTTCATGACGCAGCTGACGCTCACCGGTGGTTTTGCCAACAAGACGCTGTTTGAGCAGGCAGGTGTCGAAATGCCGGGTCCAGAGGCGACCTGGGAAGAATGGGCAGCGGCTTCCAAGCAGGTCGCCGACAGCCAGCAGGTGCCGTTCGCCATGGCCATCGACCGCTCCGGCCATCGCATCACCGCACCGATGCTGTCCTACGGCGTCAACTATATCGGCGAAGACGGCAAGCCGGCACCTCTCGACCAGGGCGCCAAGGACTTCCTGACGCAGTTCGTCAGCTGGACCGAGGAAGGCGTCTTTGCCAAGGACGTCTGGGTTTCGGCTGCCGGCAACACCTATCGTGCCGCTGCCGAGGACTTCATCAACGGCCAGCTCGCCTTCTACTACTCCGGTTCCTGGCAGGTGGCGAACCTGACCACCAAGATCGGCAACAACTTCGACTGGGTCGCCACCGGCAGCCCCTGCGGCCCTGCTGCCTGCACCGGCATGCCGGGTGGGGCCGCCCTCGTGGCGGTGAAATACACCAAGAACCCGGAAGAAGTGGCCACCTTCATGGACTGGATGGCGCGGGAGGAGATCGTTCGCGAGTTCTCCGAGCGGACGCTGTTCCTGCCGGCCCACAAGGGGGTCGTCGAGAAGGGCGGGTTGAACTTCCAGACGGACAACGAGCAGGCCAAGGCGGCGCTCGGGACCTTCGTGGAGGCCTCCAAGGCCACCTCGGAGACGGCGCTGAAGCTGCCGGCATGGCGCTGGGCCGATACGGTCTACGCAGCCATCGTCACGCGTGTGGGCCAGACGCTGGCCGGCGAGCTTTCGCTGGAGGATACGTTTGCCCGGATCGACGCCGACATCGCGCAGAAGGTCAAGGACGCCGGTCTCTGATGACCATCGTGCCTGATCTGCCAAGACTGGCTCTCCCCTGCGGGGGAGAGCTTCAACTCTGGAATCACGACTGCCTGCCCACTGGAGGAGCCGTATGACACCGCCCGCTGCCGGCAGCCCCGCGCCCTCGCGATCGTTTGGCTCAATCCTTCTCGCGCCCGTGAAGCTCGTCATGGGGATCATCGATGTGCCCTTGCGGGCGCTGCAGAAGGCCACCGGTATTTCCGGCATGGCGATCTTCTTCCTGGCGCCGAACATGCTGATCTTCGGCATTTTCGTGCTGCTGCCGCTGGCGATCAACTTCGTCTACTCGATGACAGGCGGCACGGCCTTCTTCCTGGCCGACCGCACGTTCATCGGGCTCGACCAGTACGACCGGCTCTTCGAATGCTCGAATTACCTCGACCCGATGTCCTGCCAGGAGGATGCCTTCTGGACCGCCGTCGGCAATACCGGCTGGTTCGTCGTGCTGCAGGTGACGCTGATGATCCTGGTCGCGCTCGGCACGGCCCTGATCCTCAACCGCAAGCTCAGGGCCCGCTCCTTCTGGCGCGCCGTCTTCTTCTTTCCCGTCCTGTTGTCGCCCGTCGTTGTCGGCCTGATCTGGAAATGGATCCTGCAGCGACAGGGGCTGTTGAATTTCGCACTGTTTGAAATGGGCATCGAGCCGCACAACTGGCTGACGGACCGGACCTGGGCCTTCGTCGCCGCGGTCGGGGTCTCGATCTGGGCCCACATGGGCTTCTATGCACTGATCCTGCTGGCCGGCCTGCAGGCGATCCCCAAGGATCTCTACGAGGCGGCCGAGATGGACGGAACGAAAGCCTCTCGCGTCTTCTGGCGCATCACGCTGCCACTGCTGGCGCCGAACCTGCTCGTGGTCGTCGTGCTGGCCCTGATCAAGGCCGTGCAGGTCTTCGACGAGGTCTACGTCCTGACCGGCGGCGGGCCGGGCACCAGCACGATGTTCCTGACGCAATACATCTACGAGACGGGCTTTGCCTCGCAGTTGCGCAACCCAGGACTGGCTGCCGCGGCGTCCATCCTGATGGGGCTCGTTCTCGTGGTCCTGACGCTGTTCCAGCTCGGGATCGGCCGCAAGACCGAACCCAAGAAGGGGAAGACATAATGGGCGCGGCTTCACGCTTCATCTTCCGTCGCCGCGGCGGCAAGGGCTGGCACTGGACGGACATTGTCACCTGGGTCTGGCTCGTCGGCGGGCTGCTGATCATGTTCGGTCCGGCCGTCTGGCTCGGCTTCTCCTCGTTCAAGTCGCCCGCGGCGCTTGCCGAATTCCCGCCCACCATCCTGCCCTATGTGACGCAGCAGGTGAATGTCGAAGGCTACGATCAGCCGCTGGCGCTCTACGAGGCGACCTTGCCGGACGGAAGCACGCAGGTGCTGGCCGAGGTGCGGCGGATCGGGATCGTCAGCCAGATGATCGACCCGAATGCGCCGGGCGAAATCATCCGGGTCAACATCGGGGACCGCACGCCGGTCCGCACGATGTCGTTTGCCACCGAGAATTACACCGAACCCTTCGTGCAGTTCGATTTTGTCCAGTATCTCTGGAATTCGGTCTTCGTGACCGTGACGGCGACGCTGATCACCCTCGTCGTCAACTCGATGGCCGCCTTCGCTCTCTCGAAGTACGAGTTCAAGGGCCGGTCGGTGGCCATGCTGATCATCCTGGCGACGCTCATGGTGCCGCTGTCGGTGATCATGGTGCCGCTCTACTCGATCATCTCGGCGATCGGGCTGTTCAACAACCTCTGGGGCGTGATCCTGCCGACGGTCGCGACGCCGACGGGGGTCTTCATCCTGCGCCAGTACATGCTGACGATCCCGGACGAGCTCATCGATGCCGCCCGGATGGACAAGGCCTCCGAGTGGCAGATCTACTGGCGCATCGTGCTGCCGCTGGCGGCGCCGGCGCTTGCGGTGCTCGCCATCTTCTCGGTGGTCTGGCGGTGGAACGACTTCCTGTGGCCACTGATCGTGCTCTCGCGCCGCGAACTCTACACGCTGCAGGTGGGCTTGAGCATCTACGCCGGCGAGCTGAACGTGCAGTGGCACTTCATCCTGGCCATGACGGTCGTCACCATGATTCCGGTCGTCCTCGTCTTCATCTTCCTGCAGCGCTTCATCACCACCGGCATTGCCGGTACCGGACTGAAATGAGGATCCGCAAATGGGCCAGATAACGCTCACCGACATCAAGAAGTCCTTCGGCGCCATCGACGTGCTTCACGACGTCAATCTCCACATCGATGACGGCGAGCTTGTTGTCTTCGTCGGGCCATCGGGCTGCGGGAAATCGACGCTGCTCAGGGTGATCGCCGGCCTGGAGAAGGTCACCGGCGGCAGCATCGACATCGACGGTCGGCGCGTCAACGACGTCACGGCGGCGGAACGGGGGCTGGCCATGGTCTTTCAGTCCTATGCCCTCTACCCGCACATGACGGTGCGCCAGAACCTCGCCTTCGGCCTGGAAAACTCCAAGATGCCGAAGGCCGAGATCACTGAGCGCGTCGGCGAGGCGGCCCGCATGCTGGAGATCGATGCCTATCTGGACCGGCGGCCCGGGCAGCTCTCCGGCGGTCAGCGCCAGCGCGTGGCGATCGGCCGTGCGATCGTGCGCCGTCCTGTCGCCTTCCTGCTCGACGAGCCGCTCTCCAACCTCGACGCCGAGCTTCGGGTCTCGACCCGGGCCGAGCTTGCCGCGCTCCATGCGCGGCTGTCGTCGACGATGATCTATGTGACCCACGACCAGGTGGAGGCCATGACGCTCGCCGACCGGATCGTGGTGATGCGCGCCGGTCGCATCGAGCAGGTCGGAACGCCGCTCGATCTCTACAACACGCCCGCAAACCGCTTCGTCGCCGGCTTCATCGGCGCGCCGCACATGAATTTCCTGCAGGGAGAGGTCGCCGAGCGCACCGGAGATTCCGCCATTGTTACGGTCGCGGGCGGCGTCAGGGTCCATCTCCACCCGGTGGAAGGTTCGATGGAAAAAGGGCAGAAACTGACGGTGGGCGTGCGACCTCAGCACCTGGTCATCAGCGCCGATCCGACAAGTCCGAAGGTCAAGCTCCGGCTTGTCGAAGCGCTGGGCTCGGAGACGGTGATCCACGGCGAGATCAACGGCGAGCGGTTGATGGCGGTCCTGCCCGGGCAACAGCGCTATCGCGCGGGCGACGAGGTTCCTCTCGATCTCGAGGCGGCTCCGCTGCATCTTTTCGACGAGAACGGCATGCGGATCTTCTCGACCCCCGGCACGCAACGCCGTCTCTCCGCCTGAGCGCACCGGCGGCGCGATCGCCGCCGGATGCAGTCCAAAGAGACGAGGTGCGCGATCAGCCCGCGGGTGGGGCTTATCCGACTGGTGCACTCGGAAATTTAAACCGAAAAATCAGCGCCGTTCGGCAAAACGACCGAACATGCCTCTCGAAAAACAAAGAGGCTCGCCGTCGCGAAGGGCCACCCTCAGCACTCTGCCGAGGATGATCGTGTGGTCCCCGGCGTCGTGGGCGTCGGCGCGGCGGCATTCGAACCGGGCAATCGTGCCGGGCAGGATGGGCGTGCCTTCCGTGTTCAGCGTCCATGGCAAGTCCGCGAAAGCGGAGCCGCCGCGCGAGAATGCACGGCACAGCTCGTCCTGCTCGGCGCCGAGAACATGGACGGCAAAATGGGTCGCTGCGGTGAACAGCGCGTGTTTCGTCGAGCTCTTGGCGGGCGACCAGAGCACCAGGGGCGGGTCGAGGGATACGGAGGCGAAACTGTTGACGGTCATGCCGATCGGTCCCTGGTCCGCCATGGCGGTGACGACCGTGACACCGGTCGTGAAACTCCCGAGCGCATTCCGGTAGGCCCGCTGGTCGCCCTGTTCCGGGACGATCAGCATTTCCGGGGAGACGGTGCTATCGGTGGTGCTCGCCATCAGGGGACCTCCTTGCCGATCGCCAGGGTGTAGAGGTCGAACCAGGTCTGCCGGTCCAGCGTCACCTTGGCCGCGTCCGACAGGCTGCGGATGCGATCGAGATTGTTGGTACCCATGACGGGGAGGATCTGCGCGGGGTGGCGCAGCAGCCAGGCGATGGCAACGGCGCTGGGTTCGACGCCCTGGTCGGCCGCAAGCTCCTGTAGCCTGACCTGCAGCGCCGGGTGATCGCCCGAGAACAGGGCGCCGCCGCCGAGCGGAGACCAGGCCATCGGCGGGATCATCCGCTCCTGGAGATAGGCGAGGTCGCCGTTGATGAAGGCATCCGTGGCGAGAAGGCTCATCTCGATCTGGTTGGTGACGAGGGTCGTCTCCATGGAGGACTGCAGCAGCGAGAAATCCCAGGGGCGGAAGTTCGAGACGCCGACGGCGCGGACTTTGCCGGATGCCACCAGGGCATCGAGCGCCGTTCCCGTCTCGTCGGGGTCGATCAGGGGATCGGGGCGATGAATGAGGAGCAGGTCGACGTAGTCGGTCGCCATGTCGCGCAGCGAAGCTTCCACCGAGGCGGTGATGTGGGCGGCGCTGGTGTCATAATGCTTGACCCGTGACGCGGCATGACGGCCGGCTGGTGCGACGATGCCGCATTTGGTGATAATCTCGATCTTTTCGCGCAGATGCGGTGCCGCCTTCAGGGCTCCGCCGAAGACGGCTTCCGCCGTATAGCCGCCGTAGATGTCGGCCTGGTCCATGGTGGTGATGCCCTGCTCCAGGCATGCCTCCACCTTTGCCTGCACGTGGGCAGGGGAGGTGTCTGCGGCGTCGCCCAGCCGCCACATGCCGTAGATGATGCGGCTGCCGGTGAGGTCTGGCGAAAGGGAAATGCGGTCCATCAATGACGTTCTCCAGTGCCCAGCGGTGTCGCCGGGATTTCATTCGGGACGCGGCCGTAGGCATGCGGCAGCGAACAGGTTTTCAGATGTGGCAGCACTTTCGAGCCGAAGTGTTCTGCCTCGTCGAGATGTGGATAGCCGGAGAAGATGAAGGCGCGAATACCCATCTTCCGATAGGCCTCGATTTCCGTCAGCACCTGATCCACGGAGCCGACCAGGGCGGCACCGCAGCCGGAGCGGGCGCGACCGATGCCGGTCCAGAGGTGTGGCTCCACGTAGCCGAACTGATCGGCCAGTTCGCGGGCCCGCGCCTGATGCGCGACGCCGAGCGAGATGCTGTCATGAGCCCTGGAGCGAATCAGCTTGCCGTATTCGTCATCCAGCTTCGAGACCAGATGCTCGGCATACTCGCGCGCCTCCTGCTCGGTGTCGCGAACGATCATGTGAACACGCAGGCCGTAGTCCAGCATGCGTCCATGCGCTTCTGCTCGCGCATGGACCGCGCGCATGCGCTCCGCCAGTTGGTCCTTCGGCTCGGGCCACATCAGGTAGACATCGCACTGCGCGCCGCATAGCTCCAGCGCATCGGGCGAATAGCCGCCGAAGTAGAGGAGCGGGCCGCCGTTCTGCTGGTAGGGTCTGGCCGGCTCCGTCGACACGCCGCTGAACTGGTAGACTTCGCCGTCGTGGTCGATCGTGTCGCGGGTCCAAGCCTGGCGCAGGATCTGCACAACCTCGTGGCTGCGCTTGTAGCGATAGGCGCTGTCGGCCACTTCGCCCGGAAAGTCCGAACTGATGACGTTGAGCGTCAGGCGCCCCTTCAGCATGTGGTCGAGGGTGGCCACGGTGCGCGCCAGCATGATGGGCTGCATCTCGCCGCAGCGGATCGCCGCAAGCATGTTGATCCGATCGGTGATCGGTGCGCATCCGGCAACGAAGCTCAGGGTATCCTGGCCGACCTGGTAGGAGGAGGGGCAGAGGATGTTGCGGAAGCCGAGGTTTTCCGCCTTGCGGACGATGCCGGAGCAGTGCTCCCAGCTCGATCGCAGCTTCCCGTCCGGGACGCCGAGATATTCGTAGTCATCGGAACAGAGGGCGGCGAACCATGACACTTCCGCGGCATCAAGGTCGGCAGAACGAACCGGCACGACTGTCATGAAAATCTCTCCCGATCGCATTTTCCTCTTGCGTAGCATCCGCCTTGATGTAAATCAATAGTGTATCAATTTTTGATGGCCCGACAACCAACCCTGACAAGCCTCATGAACCAGTCCGCCGGCAGTCTTCCGATCTATCTCCAGATCACCGAGCTTCTGATCCGCGACATCGCCGCAGGACGGCTGATCGATGGGGAGAAGCTGCCACCGGAAAGGGAGATGGCGGAGCGGCTGGGGATCGCCATCGGCACCCTCCGGAAAGCGCTGTCGGAACTGCAGTCGCGGGGGATGCTGGAGCGGGTACAGGGATCGGGCAATTATGTCCGCGCCATCAGCGATCCGAAAAGCGTCTACGCCATGTTCCGCCTGGAACTGCTGGAGGGCGGCGGGCTTCCGACCGCGGAGGTGCTGAGCGTGGAGCGCCTTTCTAAGCCTCCGGAGCTTCCGGAGTTCGGGACAAGTCTCGAAGGCCACCGGATCCGCCGCCTCCGCCGCCTTTCTGGAAAGGTGGCGGCCATCGAGGAGATCTGGCTGGATGGCGGCTACGTCGACCGCATCGCCTTGGAAGACCTCTCTGAATCCCTCTACCTCTACTATCGTACCCGGATCGGGCTCTGGATCGCGCGGGCGGAGGACCGGATCGGGCTCGATACCGTTCCAGACTGGAGACCGGATGGCTTCGGGCCGGAGCGGGGGGCTCCGGTCGTCCATATTCTCAGAATCAGCGAGGCGCAGGACGGCAGGCGTGCGGAGGTTTCCCGCACCTGGCTCGATCATGCTGTCGCCCGCTACGTGTCGCGGCTCAAATAGGGTGTCTGGAAGATGAAGTTGAACTACGGTGTCATCGGTTGCGGCATGATGGGGCAGGAGCATCTGCGCAACATCGCTCTGCTGCCGGATGCGGAGGTCGCGGTCATCCTGGAGCCGGATGCCACCATGCGGGCGCGGGCCGCGGAAGCCGCACCCGGGGCGATCTTCGTCAGGACCATCGAGGAGCTTCTGGCTGTCGATGCCGTCAACTGCCTGCTGATCGCCAGTCCCAACCAGTATCATCTGGGCCAGTTGGAGACGGTCGCGTCGATCCGGCCGCTTCCCGTGCTCGTGGAAAAGCCACTCTTTACCCATGCGGAAGAGATGCGGCGGGTGGAGGCCCTTCGCAGCGTCTATCCCGCACCCATCTGGGTGGCCATGGAGTATCGGTACATGCCCCCAGTGGCGCGGCTGATCGGCGAGGCGGATGCAGCGACCGGCGGCATTCGCATGCTCACCATTCGCGAGCACCGCTTTCCCTTCCTTCAGAAGGTGGGCGATTGGAACCGCTTCAACAACCAGACGGGCGGCACGCTGGTGGAAAAATGCTGCCATTTCTTCGATCTGATGCGCCACATCCTGAAGTCGGATCCCGTGCGGGTGATGGCCTCGGGCGGGCAGGCGGTCAACCATCTGGACGAGGTGCATGAGGGTCGCACGCCGGACATCTGGGACCATGCCTATGTGATCGTCGACTTCGCATCCGGTGCGCGGGCCATGCTGGAGCTCTGCATGTTTGCCGAAGGCGCACGCTACCAGGAGGAAATTTCGGCGATCGGCCCGACGGGCAAGATCGAGTGCAAGGTTCCGGGGCCTGGACGGTTCTGGCCGGAGCACCTGGGCGAGCCGCCGGTGGCGCAGGTCATCATTTCGCCGCGCGAGCCCAGGGGGTCGCGAAAGGTGGAGATCCCCGTCGACCCGGAACTGCTGGAGGCCGGCGACCACAATGGATCGACCTTCTATCAGCACCTGCGGTTTTCGAAGAGTGTCCGCGGCGACGGTCCGGTCGAGGTATCACTCGAGGATGGATGCTGGGCCGTGAAGATGGGGCTTGCGGCGCAGCAGTCGGCCATGACCGGCAAGGCGGTGGAGTTCTCGACGACGAAGCTTGCCGCCGCAGGATAGGCAATGCCTTTGCCTGCGGGTGCCGAAGCTCAGTCTGGCTGCAGGGCCAGATGCGCGAATTCCGCCACCACCTGGTCGTAGACCGTCCGCTTGAAGGGAACGATCAGGCCTGGCAGATCCGCCATCGGCTTCCATTCCCAGGCGTCGAACTCCGCCGAGTGGCCGCCCGGCGGCGGGTTGATCTGGATCTCGTCCTCGCTGCCTTCGAACCGGAAGGCGAACCAGCGCTGCGTCTGGCCGCGGTACTTGCCCTTGAGGCCGATGCCGATGAGATGCGCCGGCAGGTCGTAGTTGATCCAGTCGCGCGACTGGCCGATCAGCTTGACCGTGCGCATCCCGGTTTCCTCGTAAAGCTCCCGGTAGGCGGCCGCGAGCGGATCCTCGCCCTTGTCGATGCCGCCCTGCGGCATCTGCCAGAGTTGCGGCGAGCCGTCGTACTCGCTGTTGCCCTCTGCAATCCGCCTGCCGGCCCAGACCAGGCCCTTTTCGTTCAGGATCATCACCCCGACGCAGGGGCGATAGGGAAGGTCTTCGGCTTTCAACGGCTGTTTGCTCATCATTCGATCTCGATCAATGGTCTGCAGGGTCTTCGACCAGTGCCGAGACCCCGACGATTTCTATGCCGCGATTGCCGGCCTCCTCAACCCACTGGCGGATCGCTTCGACGCTTTCGTCGAAGGCGGATGCAACGCCGATGGCGCTCCCCTTGCGCAGGGCAAGCCGCTCCAGGTCGTCCAGTTTCTTCAGGATCGCCGATTTTTCCAGCTGGGCATCGAGCGTCATGTCGGCGAAGCCATGGGGAAGTTCGATGGCCTTGGCAAGGGTGCCGCTGGTGGATTGCGCCGAGGTTCCGTCGTCTAGGAAGAGCAGGCCACGTTGGGCCACGTCCCGGAGCAAGGGCTCCAGCGTGTCGGGATCCGACAGAAGCCGTCCACCAAGGTAGTTCATGATCCCGGTGTAGCCGCTGATCTTGCCCAGCGCCTCATGTAGCCGCCCCAGGTTCTCCTCGGCCGGGAGACCTGTGAGGAGCGTTGCCGGATCGGCATTGGCGTCGGGCGCGCCGAAGGGTTCCATCGGAACCTGGATCAGGATTTCGTGGCCATCGCGGCGCGAGACCTGCATCCAGCGCTGCAGGCTGTTGCCGCTTGCAGCAAAGGCGAGGGTGACCTCCGCAGGCAGGTCCTCGATTGCCTTCTGCGTCCCTGTCTGGCTGAGACCGAGGCCGCCGACGACGATGGCGATGCGTGTTCCGCGCGCACCCGACCACGGACGGGCATACTGGTCCATGGGACGCAGGCCGTCTTCGCCGACAACGGGAAGCTGGCCGTAGGGCGATTCTTCGAGAAGATCTTCGTTGGGAGTGCCCGCGAGCCGCGGATCCTGGCCGATGCGCGGTGTCCCGACGATCACCGGGCCCTCTCCGGCGCGCGACCGTGGCGAGTAGGTCGTCACGACATTGCCGTCGTCGGTCAGCGTCCGCTCGACGTTGGCACCGGACTGCGGGTTGGCTCTGCGAAGGCTTTCGGCCGCTTCGGGGGCTGCCGTCGCGGGCGCAGCCTCCGCAGTTTCGGCGGGCACATCGACGGCTGCCATTTTCGGCGCCTTGAGAGCTGCCTCGCCCATCATGGAATAGGCTGACAGGCCGACGATCGCCGCGACGGACACTACGGAGAAGAGGAAAAGCGGAGACAGCCGCAGGCGTCGCCGTTTGCCGGCCGGCCTCTCTTGTCCGAGCGGTGCATGAAGATCGGTGCCCAAGAGGAAATTGTCCGCGGGTGGAATGCGATAAAGAAAGGGAGCCGGCTAGGCGGCTCCCTTTCAGGTTCTTTACTGCTTGGCAGCAGCCTTGTCCGGGCTCGGCGGGAAGCTTGGATCGGACTTGTTGCCGCGCAGCAGGTCGAGCGCGTAGTTCAACTGGATGTCGTCCTTGGCTTCCGGCGGAACATAGGCGACGGAGCCGGAGCCCTCGTCGGTCTCGTTCTGACCCGGAATGTGGCCACGCAGGCTGGATTCGCCTTCGGCGCGGACCTTGCCCTGCAGCTCTTCCGGAAGCGGCTGTTCCACCGCGATGTCCGGCTTGATCCCAGTGCCCTGGATCGAGGTGCCCGACGGCGTGTAGTAGAGCGCCGTCGTCAGGCGCAGCGCACCGCTTTCGCCAAGCGGGATGATCGTCTGGACCGATCCCTTGCCGAAGGAGCGGGTGCCGAGAACGGTGGCCCGCTTCAGATCTTGCAGGGCGCCGGCGACGATTTCCGAAGCCGAGGCCGAACCACCGTTGATCAGCACAACCACAGGCTTGCCGTCGGTTAGATCTCCCGGGCCGGCGTTGAAGCGGCGGGTTTCGTCCGCATTGCGACCGCGGGTCGATACGACCTCGCCACGCTCCAGGAAGGCGTCCGAAACGTTGATCGCCTGATCCAGAAGACCGCCCGGGTTCAGGCGCAGGTCGAGCACGTAGCCCTTAAGCTGGTCGGCAGGGACTTCTTCCTTGATCTTCTCGATTGCCTTTTCGAGGTCGTCATAGGTCTTCTCGGTGAAGGAAATCACCCGCAGATAGCCGACGTCGCCTTCCACACGCGACTTGACCGCCCGCACGGCGATGATGTCGCGCACAACGGTGATCTCGAGCGGCTTGTCGGCGCCTTCGCGGATGACGGTCAGCTTGATCGGCGTGTTGACCGCGCCGCGCATCTTCTCGACCGCTTCCTCGAGCTTCAGGCCGCGAACCGCGGTGCCGTCGATCTCGGCAATCAGGTCGCCTGAGAGAATGCCGGCACGGGATGCCGGCGTATCGTCGATCGGCGCGATGACCTTGACAAGTTCGTCTTCCATGGTGACTTCGATGCCAAGACCACCAAACTCGCCGCGGGTCTGCGTGCGCATGTCTTCGGCGTCTCTGGCATTCAGGAAGCTCGAATGCGGGTCCAGCGAGGTCAGCATGCCGTTGATGGCATTCTCGACCAGCTTTTCCTCATCCGGCGGCGTCACGTACTGCGCGCGGACGCGCTCGAAGACGTCGCCGAAGATCGACAGTTCCTTATAGGTTGAAGGGCCTGCAGCCTGCGCAGGCACTCCGGCCGAATAGATGACGCTCATGGCCGTAGCACCCATCAGCGCACCGACGATCACAAGAGAAGCCTTACGAATCATTTCGTGCCCTTCCGCTTTCCTTGGCAGTCCACCATGGTTTCGAATCTACCGGTGAACCGTCCTTCCTGAATTCAATGTAAAGGGTTGGTCGATCGGTTTCCAGCGTCAATGCTGCAGCGCTCGCCACCTTTTTCGCACCCATCACGGCAATCGGTTCGCCCGACAGAACGAATTTGCCTTGCCGTGTCCTCACGTCGTCCATGCCAGCAAGGACGACATGATAACCGTCTCCAGCGTTCAGGATGATCATCTGCCCGTAGCTTCGGAAAGCGCCGGCAAAGACGACCAGACCATCGGCCGGTGCCGTCACCACGGAGCCGGGGCTCGCAGCCACTGTCATTCCCACGGCAGTATGTCCCGTCCCGTCCGCATCCCCGAATTCCCGGAGAATGTCGCCGGTCACGGGTAGCTCAAGCGTCTGCCTGAGGCTTGAAAACGCGTATGCCGGTGCAATGCGGTTTTTGTCAGGCAATGCGTTCTGGGCCCGCTCCCTGGCCTGCTCCCGCTCGGCTTGCGACAGTTGGCGCAGGCGCTCTTCTTCCAGTCTGGCCTGCTCCACAGCTTCCCGCACCGAGGCGATCTCGCCCTCCAGCGACTGGACCAGCCCTTCCAGGCTGGTGGCCTGTTCGGCCAGCTCTTCCGAGCGCCGCCGTTCGGCCTCCAGTTCGGCAGTGCTTTGCAGACTGAGCTTCACGTTCTCGGCCAGCAGCATGTCCATGCGCTTTTCTTCCTCAAGGCTCGCGGCGATGGTCGCCGATACCGAGGTTCTTTCCACGGAAGCCTGTGCCTGGAGCGTGGTCAGCGCCTGGAGATCGGCGTGCAGCCTTTCAGCCTGAGCCCGCATGCCGGGAACCACTGCTCCGAGAAGGATCGCGCTTCTGACGGAGGCAAGTGCATCCTCCGGCGTGACGAGGAGCGCGGGAGGCGGATTGCGCCCCATCCGCTGCAGGGCGGCGAGAACTTCAGCCAGAACGTCGCGACGACCGCGCAGGGACGTTCGGATCTCGGCTTCTCTGAGCCGAAGTCTCGCAAGCGTTTCCTCGCTGTCGCGGATCTTCTCTTCCAGGTCCTTGCGGCGTGCGGCGGAGTCAATCAGCGCCTGGCGCAGATTGCTCGTCGTCTTTTCCAGTTCGGCAATGTCCTGCTCGATGGATTCGGCCTTGCCGACCGACAGGCTGATCGTATCGCTGAGCTCTTCCAGTTCCTGTCTCGCCTCATCGCGCTTGCGTTCGAGGTCGAGCGCCGGATCGGCAGGCGTGGCGGGCTGTTCGACAAGCTGGGCGTAGGCCGCTGTCCGATCGAACGTCATCGGCGGAAGAAGGGCAAGCGCCGACGCAGCGGCCCAGACAGGCAGCCTCGAAGACAGGAAATTGCGTGAAGCCAAGCTCATAAGCGTTCCGGTTGCCGCGTCGTGCAAACCTAAGCTGATTTGCGCTCCATGGCCATAAACATCCACGTGTATCTGACCGATGGGTCAGATACGATGGTAGGGATGGCCGGACAGGATGGTGACAGCGCGGTAGAGCTGTTCGGCGATCAGGATGCGCACCAGCTGGTGCGGCCAGGTCATGCTGCCGAGATTGAGAACCATGTCGGCCCTGGCGTAGAGGGCAGGGTCCAATCCATCTGCCCCTCCCACGGCGACCATCAGGTCGCGCTTGCCGCTGTCGCGGAAGCGAACCAGAGTGTCTGCGAAGGCTTCGCTGTCGAGGGATTTGCCGCGTTCGTCCAGAAGCACGAGCATGGCGCCGTCGGGCAAGGCCTTCTCCAGTGCCGCAGCCTCGTCGCGCTTGCGCGTCTCCGCGTTGGACGCCTTGCTTTCCGGGACCTCCGTCACGCGGACCAGTTCCAGCCCGATCGCCGGACCCGCCTTGGCAAACCGGTCGAGGTAGCGAGACGCAAGATCCTTCTCCGGTCCCGCTTTCAGCCGACCGACGGCAAAGAGGCTGATGCGCATGTCTGTCCCGCCGGCGTCCGGCCCGTCATCTGCTGGTCGACGTGCGCGCAAGGCGCAGCCGCTTCCATACTGTTGCTACCGGCAGCAGGACATGGCCTGCCGCGGATCAGTGCCGTGTTTCTTCCTCAAGGTCGGGAGCGGACCACATCTTTTCGATGTTGTAGAACTCCCGGACTTCGGGGCGGAACACATGGATGATGATGTCACCACTGTCAATCAGCACCCAGTCTCCCGCTTCGAGACCTTCGACGCGGGCTGTTCCCAGGCCTTCGTCCTTGAGGTCTGAAATCAGGTGATCCGAAATGGCTGCGACGTGACGGTTCGAGCGCCCGGACACTACGACCATGTAGTCTCCCAGTGCGGACTTGCCGGCGATGTTGATGGTGACGATATCTTCTGCTTTGGAGTCCTCAAGGCTGGCGAGGACCAGTTCGAGAGCACGGGCAGCAGCATCGGCGCCACGTTCTGTGCTCTGCGGGAGGATGGCGTGCATCTTTCCCTTGGTGTGTACTGTTGTCAGGGTTCGTCCTTTCTTGGAGGTAACAGCTACAGCACTGTCAGCGAATCCGGCTTTCCGGCCACTGATCAAAGGTGGCATTGAAATGTAAATCTTTCAAGATATCTGCGGAAATCGTGATTGAAGCTCGGAACCGGCTTCAGGACACGCCGAGGCGCAGATTCGTCGAGCTGAGGGCCGATCGGGGGCCATGGATGAACGTCCAGGCAGGCGCCTGCTTCCGCCACAGGATGCCGGCGTCGTCCTCGTCGATGCGGGCATGGTCGAAGGTGCGCGTCATCTTCGACGAGAGGAAGGAGAGGGTCGAACCGGGGCGGTCGATCACGGCAATGGGGAAGGTGCAGACGATGGACTGCCATTTCTGCCAGCGATGGAACGATCGAAGGCTGTCGGCCCCCATGATCCAGACGAAATGCACGCCGCGATTGCGGGCAGCAATATGCGACAGTGTATGGGCCGTATAGGGACTGCCCAGCGCCTGCTCGAATGCCGTGATCTTGACGCGTGGATCCTGCACCAGCTTTGCGCTCATGGCGATCCGATCGCCGAGGGAGGCGAGCTCGGACCGGCTCTTCAACGGGTTTCCCGGCGTCACCATCCACCAGAGCTGATCCAGTCCCAGGCGCCGAAGAGCAATCTCGGCAACCAGGAGATGGCCTTCATGGGGCGGGTTGAAGGAGCCGCCGAACAGGCCGACCACCATGCCGGGCTGGACGTGCGGCATCGAAAGGTACTGCCGATCCACGCGCTCTTCTGTCACAGCGGCTAGGGCCGAATCTGGCCGGTGCCATGCACGCGGTATTTGAACGATGTCAGCTGCTCGACGCCCACCGGCCCGCGCGCATGCATCTTGCCAGTCGCTATGCCGATTTCGCCACCCATTCCGAACTCACCGCCGTCGGCGAACTGGGTCGAGGCGTTGTGCAGAAGGATCGCGGAGTCGATCTCGTTGAAGAAGCGCTCCACGACCTTCGGGTCTTCCGCAATCACGGCTTCGGTATGGTTGGAGGAATAGGTGTTGATATGGGCGATCGCACCCGAGATGCCATCGACGATCGCAACCGAGATGACGGCGTCGAGATACTCGGTGCGCCAGTCCTCTTCGGATGCGGGTTTCAGGCCCGGAACCACCTTGAGGACAGCTGCGGACGCGCGCACCTCGCAGCCGGCCTCGGTCAACGCCTCCAGGATCGGCGTCAGGTGGCTGCCGATGGCGGCGCTGTCGATGAGGAGTGTTTCGGCCGCTCCGCAGACGCCGGTCCGGCGCATCTTGGCGTTGACGACGATCCGCCTGGCCATCTCGAGGTCCGCCGATGCGTCCACATAGATGTGGCAGAGGCCCTCGAGGTGAGCAAAGACCGGGACCCGTGCCTCGCTCTGGACGCGGGCGACAAGGCTCTTGCCCCCGCGCGGGACGATCACGTCGATCGCGCCGTTGAGGCCGCCCAGCATGGCGCCGACGGCCGCGCGGTCGCCGGTCGGGACGATCTGGATGGCATGCTCCGGCAAGCCGGCGGCCGTCAATCCCGTGACGAGGCAGCGGTGAATGGCGCGCGACGAGTTGAGCGAATCCGAGCCGCCGCGCAGGATCACGGCATTGCCGGCCTTCAGGCACAGGGCGCCGGCATCGGCGGTCACATTGGGGCGGCTTTCATAGATGACGCCGATGACGCCGAGCGGCGTGCGAACCCGTTCGATCTTCAGCCCGTTGGGACGGTCCCAGGCGGCAATCACATCGCCGACCGGGTCCTTCAGCGCCGCGATCTCGCAAAGCGCCTGCGCCATGCCCTCGATCGACGCTTCCGTCAGCGTCAGCCGGTCTATGAAGGACGGCTGCAGGCCCTTTCCCTCGACCTGCTTCAGGTCTTCGGCATTGGCGGCCAGGATGTCATCCTTTGCGTCCAGGATGGCTTTGGCCATGGCCTCAAGAGCTTGGTTCTTGGCATCCGGAGAGGCCGTCGCAAGGGCGCGCGCCGCGGACTTCGCCTGGCGACCGATCCGGTCCATCAGCACGGTGACGTCCTCTGCCGCATTGGTCACCAGATCAAGCATGGGCGGCTTCCTCTTTCGAACCCTGTTCGTCTTCGTCCTGTCGTCCGGACGACCTCGTCACCACGAGATCATCGCGATGCACCATGGCGGCCCGACCGGCGTAGCCAAGAACGGCCTCGATATCCGCCGATTTGCGTCCGGTGATCCGGCGCGCTTCATCGGCGTCGTATCCTGCCAGCCCGCGGGCGATCTCGCGGCCGTCGGGGCCGATGATGGCGATGGTATCGCCGCGGTGGAAATGGCCGGTAACCGAGATGACACCGGCCGGCAGCAGGCTCTTGCCGTCGGTCAGCGCCTTTTCGGCCCCGGCATCGACGACCAGCTCGCCGGCCGGCTGCAGCTGTCCGGCAATCCAGGTCTTGCGGGCCGTGACCGGCGTGGCGGAGGGGGCAAACCAGGAAAACCGGGCACCATCCTCGATGGCCTTCAGCGGATGATCCGTCTTGCCGGAGGCGATGATCATGGCGCAACCGGCGCTGGTGGCGATCTTGCCCGCATCGATCTTGGTGCGCATGCCTCCGCGCGACAGTTCCGATGCAGCGCCGCCGGCCATCGCCTCGATCTCCGGCGTGATCGCGGGGATCGTATCGAGGAACCGTGCGTCGGGATCAAGGTGCGGGGGGGCGGTGTAGAGGCCGTCGATATCCGACAGGAGCACCAGAAGGTTGGCTCCTGTCATGGTCGCCACGCGTGCCGCGAGGCGATCGTTGTCGCCGTAGCGGATTTCCGAGGTCGCGACCGTGTCGTTTTCGTTGATGATCGGAATGGCACCGATCTTCAGGAGCTGGTTGATGGTGGCGCGGGCATTGAGATAGCGGCGTCGCTCTTCGGTGTCGCCCAGCGTCAGCAGGATCTGCCCGGCGACGATGGCGTCCCGCGACAGGCTGCCCGACCAGGCGCGTGCCAGCGCAATCTGGCCGACGGCCGCGGCCGCCTGGCTTTCTTCCAGCTTGAGGGCGCCGGAGGGCAGGTCGAGGACGGTGCGGCCCAGTGCGATGGCGCCCGATGAGACGACCAGCACATCGACGCCGCTGGCTTTCAGCTGTGCAATGTCGGTGCAGATCGCGTCCAGCCATTCCGTCCTGAGGCCGCTTTTGCGGTCCACAAGCAGAGCCGATCCGATCTTGATGACGATCCGGCGGTGGCTGGCAAGCGATCTGCGCGATCCGCTCATCCGGCATCATCCTCAGAGGCGTCGTCGTCCTGGTCAAACCGCGAACTGCGATCCGGCAGCGCCGTCTCGCCACCGCCGGCATTGACGATGACGTCACGCAGCGCCCGCAGCACGTCGGTCATGCCCTTGCCGGTCGCAGCCGAGATGAGAAACGGCTTGTGGCCGCAGGCCTTCTCCAGTTCCTTGGCCTTCTTCTTCAGCTCCGTCTCGTCCAGCACGTCGATCTGCGACAAGGCGACGATCTCCGGCTTGTCGATCAGGCCGCCGCCGTAGGCTTCGAGCTCATGCTTCACGGTCGTATAGGCCTTGCCCACATGCTCCTCGACGCCCGAGACCAGATGTAGGAGGACGCGGGTCCGCTCGACGTGGCCGAGGAAGCGGTCGCCGATGCCGACGCCTTCATGAGCGCCCTCGATCAGGCCCGGAATGTCGGCCAGGACGAATTCGCGCCCGTCGATGGTCGCCACCCCGAGGTTCGGGTGCAGCGTCGTGAAAGGATAGTTGGCGATCTTCGGTCGCGCGCGGGTGACGGTTGCGAGGAACGTCGACTTGCCGGCATTGGGAAGCCCGACGAGGCCGGCATCGGCGATCAGCTTCAGCCGTAGCCAGATGGTCTTTTCTTCGCCTTCGAGGCCCGGGTTCGCCCAGTTCGGTGCCTGGTTGGTCGACGACTTGAAATGGGTATTGCCGAAACCGCCGTTGCCGCCCTTGGCGAGCCGGAAGCGCTGGCCTTCCTTGGTCAGGTCGACGATCAGCGTCTCGTTGTCTTCCTCGAAGATCTGCGTGCCGACCGGGACCTTCAGTGTCACGTGCTCGCCGTTGGCGCCGGTCCGGTTGCGGCCCATGCCGTGAGTGCCGATCTGCGCCTTGAAATGCTGCTGGAAGCGGAAGTCGATCAGTGTGTTCAGGCCGTTGACGGCCTCGACCCAGACATCGCCGCCGCGGCCGCCGTCGCCGCCATCGGGGCCGCCGAACTCGATGAACTTCTCCCGCCGGAACGAGACGGCGCCTGCGCCGCCATCGCCGGAGCGTATGTAAACTTTCGCTTCGTCGAGAAACTTCATCTTACTGCCATCAGTCTTGTGTTAGCGGCAACGCCATTGTCATAGACATTGTCCGGGTTCGATATAGGCCGTGCAGGCGGAGGTCAAAGATTATCATGAAATTGGCGAGCTATAATATCCAGTACGGCATCGGCCTCGACGGTCGTTATGACCTTAAACGGATCGCGGACAGCATCGCCGACGCCGACATCATCCTGCTGCAGGAGGTGACCCGCGGTTTCTCCCGCAACGGTGCGGTCGACATGGTGGCGGAGCTCGATGCCCTGTTTCCGCACCACTTCTCCAGCTTTGCCGCACCCTGCGACGTGCTGCTCGGCGTCGACGAGGCGGAGGGGCGCGCCGTGGAGCGCCGCCTGCAGTTCGGCAACATGGTCCTGTCGCGCTGGCCGATGCAGGCGATCCGCCATCTGCTTCTGCCGCGCAGCCGCACGTTCGAGAAGCTGAACCTGCAGCGCGGCGCCGTCGAGGCGGTGATCGCAACGCCCTCGGGTCCGCTGCGCGTCTATTCCGTGCATCTCGATCATGTCTCGCCGGACGAGCGGATCGAGCAGATCCGCTTCCTCAAGGCACGCGCCCTGAACTATGTCGCCGAGGGCGGGGCCCTGACGGGGGCCGAGGAATTCGGATTTGCCAATCCCCCGCTTCCGGAAGACTTCGTGATGATGGGCGACTTCAACATGACGCCGGAATCGCCCGAGTACGTGGAGATGGTGGGCAGGACCGACAGCTATGGCGAGCGGGTGTCTCGCGCCAACCAGATGGTCGATGCCTGCGCGCGACTGGGCGTCGTGACGCCGGACAGCTACACTTGGGTCAAATCGCCGGGCGACGGCACGGAGCGGATGCATCTCGATCATTGTTTCGTCAATGCGCAACTGGCGGCGCGGCTGAAATCGGCACGGGTGGATCATCAGGCGCTCGGCTCCGACCATTTCCCCGTCTGGCTGGAACTGGCCTGACAAGCCGGGGGATCGCGCCACCGGCTTGTCAGTTCTTCAGGGGCGACGAAAGTCCTCCGGGCGAAGCTTCGTCTCCACATGCGGCACCATGGCATTGCGCGACAGATTGAAGAGGTCGCCGCAGCCGGTGATGGTGAAGCCCAGCTTCTGCTGGATGCGCAGGGACGCCGGATTGTCGACGAAGACGCCGGAGTGGATCTCGATGCCCGGCATGCGCCGCAGGAACCGATCGACGGCGGCGCCGACCGCCTCCGTCATGATGCCCTTGCCCCAGTAGAACCGGTTCAGCCAGTAGCCGAGGTTCCAATCGGACCCGCTCTGCTCCAGCCCGACGACGCCGATGTGAACGTCGTCGCCGGTGGTGATGGCCAGCGCCCATTCCGTGGACGCGCCGGACAGATGCAGTTGCAGCCAGTCAAGCGCGTCTTCCCGGTGATAGGGCTGTGGGATGCGCGCCAGCATGCCGGCAACGGCGTAGTCAGACAGCGATTGCGCCACCGCATCGGCATCCTCCAGCCGGTGAGGCCGCAGCACCAGACGTCGGCTGGTGATAACCGGGCAGGGGCCGGGCGTGCCGGTTGCTGCCCGGTCACGGGCATCGAGCAGGGTGCTCATCTAAGCTCTCCCCAGCTGCGCAGCGACATCCAGGTCTTGCGGTCCAGCCGGAACCATTCGACCGCCACCATGCCGCCCATGGCCAGCGATCCGAACATGCCGGAGCCCTGGAACTGGAAACCGCACTTCTGGATCACCCGCCTTGAGGCGACATTGGTCACCCGGCAGCGGGCATCGATGTAGTCGATTTCCCGGGTGCGGAAGGCCATGTCGATGAGGACATGCGCCGCTTCCGTCGCATAGCCCTGGTTCCAGTGGGGTTCGCCCAGCCAGTAGCCGATCTCCACCGTCTGGTTGTCTTCCTGCGGTTCCAGGCCGCAGCAACCGAGAAAGGCGCCGTTGTCGCCGCGGGTAATGGCATAGACGCACTTGCCAATCTCGCCGGTTTTCGCGCGTCGCACGAAATCGGCGGCGTCTTTTGCCGAGTAGGGGTACGGCATGCGCGACACCATGGTGGCGATGTTCGCGTTATTGGCGAGATGGGCAAGGGCGTCGATGTCTTCTTCGTGGGGTGCACGCAGAACAAGTCTCTGCGACAGTAAGACGGGGCAATCGCTCCTCGGCCTCTCGGGCCTCAGCCGTTCCTTGGGCAGCCGTGATTGGCTTGCCCTCAACAATTCGCCTTGCATGGTTCAGTCCTCCGTGTGGAACAAAAGAAAAAGGGAAGATGGGCGGCGCCCCATCTTCCCTTTCTTTTGACTGAACCTGGTGGTGCCAGCCGGGTCGATGAGACGCCGGCTGTTTTAGAGCGCTACCGGCTTATTCCGCTGCTTCTGCTTTCGGCATAACAGATACGTACACGCGGCCATTGGCCTTCGTACGGTAGTTCACGTTGCCGGCGGTCAGCGCAAAAATCGTATGATCCTTGCCGAGGCCGACATTGCTGCCCGGATGCCACTGCGTGCCGCGCTGACGCACGATGATGTTGCCCGGAATGACGACCTCGCCACCGAACTTCTTCACGCCAAGGCGCTTGGACTCAGAATCGCGACCGTTGCGCGACGAGCCGCCAGCTTTTTTATGTGCCATTGGTGTTCTCCTTAAACCTTACAAAATCCCGATCGACTTAAGCCAAGATGTCCGTGATTCGGACAACCGTGTGATGCTGGCGATGGCCGCGAATCCGCTTGGAATTCTGACGGCGACGCTTCTTGAAGGACAGAACCTTCTTGCCACGGTTATGTTCGACCACTTCGGCCTTGACCGTCGCACCCGAGACGAAGGGGGCGCCGAACTTGGCATCCGCACCGACGCCGATGACGAGGATTTCGTTGAATTCGATCGTCGTGCCGGCTTCAGCGTCGAGCTTCTCGATGGTAACCACATCGTTGGCCGCAACGCGGTACTGCTTACCGCCGGTCTTGATGACTGCGAACATTTGTTATCCTTTCATGTTCGTTCCGGCTCTGCCCGAAGGCGGCCGTCTTTTTGTCAGTCGTTGAGCAGGTCGTCCTTCGTGGACTTGATCCCGCCGGTGAATTGCGTGCCGCATGACACGTCGCGCAACAGAGAAAGAGGCATGGAGACTTTTCCACGCCTGATCGCAAGCGGGCATACGCGAGGCCTCAAAATCTGTCAAGATGAAAGCATCCCGAACCGCCATTTGCCGCTTGCCAGCCCCTCCAACCTTCGCTATGAGACAGCCCGCGCCAAACAGCGCCGACCAGACCCGCGGAGAGGTGGCTGAGTGGTCGAAAGCACCGCACTCGAAATGCGGCATACGGGCAACCGTATCGTGGGTTCGAATCCCACCCTCTCCGCCATGGTCTCGTGTGCCTGACCCGAACACCCAGCTACATTTCTTCCCAAAGACATAGGCGGAAGCCTCGTGCCGGACGGGTTGGCGGTGTTCTTCTTGGCTCCTCTGACAACGCCTTCATTTGCCGAAATCTTCCGGGAGCCCAGCCTCGACACGCCGTGCTGATGGCGCCGACTTATCGTGTAGTCTCACCATGTGATGCTGAGGTCGAGTCGCCTCGACTGGTGACGCGAGCATCAACGAAGTGCTGAGGTGTTCTTGCTGCGCTCCGCCGTCCTCGCCACGGGCCGGATACTTCTTTGTTGTTCGCGAGAGGTCACATCTTGCTGTCCGTTCAAGGAACCTTAAGGCAGTCTTTCTAGTCCATGCTTCACCTATTTACGGGGCGCGGTGAAGTCGACATACTCGCGGCATCAGTGAGGTTGGACATGCATTCTCAGTTCGTGGCACGACGCTCTACGGCGAAGATGAGCGACGACAGCCCCCCAACGTCGGAGCAGTTCAATCGCCTTCAGGAGCTGTTCGAGAGGACGTTCAAGGCCGCCCGCGTCGGCATCTGGGAGTGCAGCCTGCCGGACGAGACGTTGACATGGACAGACACCGTCTTTGAGCTTTTCGATCTGGATCCCCGGTCGCCGCTGCGCCGCGACGATATCGTCGCACTCTATACACCGGCATCACGCAAGGATCTTGGCCGCATCCGCAGCGCCGCGATCAATGAAGGGGACGGGTTTACGCTCGACGCCGAGATCGTCACGGCCAAGGGGAACCGCCGCTGGATCCGGATTACCGCGCTCGTGGAGCGTGCCGATGGCCGCGCGAAACGCATCTTCGGCATGAAACAGGACATAACAGCCGAGAAGGCGATGTTCGACCATATCCGTCGGCTGACGGAAATCGATCCGATGACCGGCCTTGCGTCTCGCGCCAAGTTTGAATCCGTCTTCAGCGACGTGTGTGCTTGCTCCACCGGAGCGGTCCACGGGTTGCTGCTGGTCGATCTGGATGGTTTCAAGGCGGTCAACGATGCACTGGGGCATCAGGCCGGCGACGCGTGCCTGACGACCGCCGCGCGCAGGCTTGCGGATGTTGTCCCGGAGGCGGTCCTCGTTGCCCGACTTGGCGGCGATGAATTTGCGGTCATTCACGCTTGCCCGTCCGCGCAGCGTCTCGAGGAGACCGGGCACCGGATCGTCAATGCGCTGGCATTCGGTTGGGGTTCGTTTCCGAACCAGCTCAGGATCAGCGCCTCGGTTGGGGGCGCCATCATCGCGAACGGAGCGGCGCCGAAGGATGTTTTCGCACAGGCCGATGGTGCCCTGTACAGGGTCAAGGCCGAAGGCAAATGCGGCTTCAGACGATCGGCCGACAGCCAGATCGTGGCTGAACGCCGCGCAGGATGAGTGACGCGATCTGCCGGGCGTGATCCCGGGCAGCCCTCTGCACGATCCGGGAAAGCCGGGTCAGGCGCGGCGGACCGGTCCGGCGAGCCTCCTCACGGCACCAGGCTCCAGAAGCCGTGCTTCTTGCCATGTCGGCGCTTCAGCTCCGCGGTATAGGTCTGGTGGGATCCGATGTCGGCGAAGTCGTCGATATGCGGGGCGAGGGCGCCGCATTCGCCCAGATGCCGCGCCGCATGCCTGTAGCGGCCGGATTTCCCGCTCTCGAGCGTGAAGTCGATCATGGATCGCAGGGCAAGGGTGGCCGCAAGCGGGTACCTTGCAGACAATGCTTCAGCGGCCGGCGTCATCAACTCGTAGAGATTGCCGTCAAGGTCCGCCTTTCGCGTGACGATAAGCTTGGCGGCCTCGGCCAGGGCCGGCCAGCGCAGCAGAAAAGCAAGCGCGCTGTGGACGTCTGGATAGGCCTGAGCATGGGCGAAGGCCTTCTCCTCCGCCTCCAGGTCGTCGAAGTCCGGCAACCGCTTGAGGAAGGCACGCAGGTGCACATCGGTCAGCGATTGCTCGAACCAGGTCCATCGATCGGCCTGGGCTTCGTCGGCGCGTCCGAGGGCTTCGAGCGCCTGAAGCCGGGCGAGCTGCCATTCGACGGGAATGCCGATGCGGCCCGTCGTATCGGCCCGCTCCAGGGTCTCGAGCGCTTCGAGAGCTCTCCCCGAGGACAGCAGGCGGTCGGCGATGTCCGCCGCCACCAGAGGCGCCCTGCGGGTTTTCTCCGGCTGCTGGACGATGTAGGCATCGACGTCGCCCTGAGCGTCGGCAATCTCCTGCAGCGCAATACGTACCGTCAGCTCCCGATGGCTCCCATCCATATCGTTCTCGTAGATCGGTTTCCTGCTGCGCCAGCCGATCACCCGGCGGTTGCCACCCGCGGGCTTTTCCTCGAGCTCTTTCGACCATTGGAGGAGCAAGGCCTTCAGATGCTCAAGCCCATCCTTGCCGAGCGCCGGAACCATGGCTGAAATCAGACGATCATACTGGCCGTATCCATTGTCCTGGAGGGCTGAGAAAATCCTTTCCGCAAGGACGTCGTGACCGATCGCTGCCGCCTGGGCGATGCCCCCGGCATCAATGCAGGCCTGGTGAAAGCTCTCGACAAGCGAGCCGCTGCCGTCGTCGGATCTCTCGAAGATCGAAACGGCGATGGCGAGGAACTGCCAGATCAGCTCGAAGCCTTCGTTCGGGTCGTCGGCGGCGACGACATCGACGGTCGTCCTGCGCTGCGTTTCCAGATCGGCCTTGAGGGCCTTCACCTTGCGCCCGTTGATGAAGGTTCTGGCGCGCGCAATGCTGGAGAGGCGTTTTCTGACCTCGCGCGCCACCTCGGCGCTGCTGTGACTGCCGGCAAGCTCCATGCGGAGCCGTCGTTTGTGGGCGGCGCTGCCGGTGCTGATCTCGATGAGAAGCTCCGCGAGGCGCTGCACGCCAAGGGCTTCCAGGTTCTTTGCGTTGAGTGTCGTCTTCGCTGCCATTGGTCTTCGTACCTTGCCGGCCTCGGAAGTCCAAGATTGGATAAGCCTTAGCCTCCGTTCTTGACGTCGATACTTCCGAGATCACAGCGCATGAGCCGACGAGTCGAATAGGTCGTCGGCTTCCCGGCCCGGTGAGACAGACCAGGCCGGGTCCAAAGTCCTCCCGGCCTATGCCCGCGCCTCGCGGATCGCCTCCTTCAGTCCCTTCTCGTCGAGCACGCCGGCGAAGGTTGTGCGTCCGATCACGAAGGAAGGCGTGCCCGCGAAGTTGAAGGCCAGCGCCTGGCTGTAATTGCGGTCAAGCAGGCCGGAGATCTTGGCGGTGTGCTCGTTCACGGCGGCCGCGATTTCCTTCATGGCGAGGCCTGCTCCCGTCAGAGCCTTTTCCACGTCCTCTTCCGTCAGCTTTCCGGTGGTCTTCATCAGCGCTTCCATGGCGGGCTCGTACTTGCCGATCTGCGCCGCGCCCAGAACGGCCTGGGCGGCGAAGATGGATGCGCCACCGAAGACCGGCCAGTCCTTGAGCACGAGTCGAACATTGCCGTCCTCCCGGACCACCCTCTCGACCATCGGATGGATCTTCTTGCAGTAGGGGCACTGGTAGTCGAAGAATTCGACCACCGTAACGTCGCCCTTGGGATTGCCGAGAACCGGCGCGTCCGGATCGAAGAAGACCGTCTTCTCGGTGATGTCCTGGCTGAGGGCGAGGAGTGGCATTCCGGCCACAAGGGCGGCTCCGCCGGCGGTGACTGCAAGCAGGTTTCTGCGGGTGATCATTCAAACTTCTCCTTTTCCAGATTCGTCCGGTCCGAGCACCACCACCTTCGATCCCTTCGGGACGCGGCGATGGAGGTCGATGATGTCGTGGTTCAACAGTCTGATGCAGCCGGAGGACACGGACTTGCCGATCGTCCAGGGCTCATTGGTCCCGTGGATGCGGTAGAGCGTGTCCTTCCCTCCCTGGTAGAGGTAGAGGGCACGCGCTCCCAGAGGATTCTTGATGCCACCCTCCAGGCCTGCCGCCAAAGGGCCATAGCGGTCCGGCTCGCGCTTGATCATGTTCTGCGTCGGTACCCAGCCGGGCCACTGTGCCTTGCGCGAGATGTCGGCCTCGCCGACGAACTCCATGCCGGCCTTGGCGACGCCAACGCCGTAGCGCATCGCCTTGCCGTTCTCCATCACGAGATAGAGAAACCTGGCATAGGGATCCACGACGATGGTGCCCGGCGGATATCCGGTCGTGTAGTCCACCACCTGACGGACGTTCTTCGGGTCCATCTTGGCGGCGTCGACGCCGGGAACCGTCTCGTCCCCGTCCTGGATCGGCGCATACATGCTGACCACGGACGGGTCGACCGTCGGGGTTTCGATCGTCGGAGGTTCAGGGGCCGTCTGGGCACAGGCCGACAATCCCATGACCAGAAGCAGGGCGGCCAGCGGGCGCCGCGAAGCTGTCGCTCGGGCAGGTATCATTCCGATATTCCTTCTAGGGTTTCGAGTTCTTGGATCTTCTGCGCGAGAACCTCGCGGGATATTTCGCCGACGTGGGACCCCGCGAGCGTGCCGTCGGCTGCGAGGAAGAGCGTGGCGGGCAGCCCGACGGCCGAATAGTGGCGGCTGAGGAGAAGCTGGGGATCGAGCACGACGTTCGACAGCTCAAGGTTCTCGCCCAGGAGGTAGGCGGCCACCGTTTCCGATGGCTCCCCCTGGTTGGCGAAGACAAAGTCGACGTTTGACGTGGTCGCGGCGAGTTGTGCCATCATCGGCAGTTCGCGGCGGCAAGGCGGACACCAGGTCGCCCACAGGTTCAGGACCGCCGGGCGGCCTGTGCCACCAATCGGACTTTCGGTGCCCGCCAGAGTGCGGAAGGTGGAGGTGACGGGCGCAATCTGCGTGCTGGAATAGGTAAATGCCACCGCCGCGGTCGCCGCCACGACACCCGCCGTCACGCTGGCCGCCCCCCATCCGATCAGCCTTCTGCTCCTCAGCAACAGCACGACCATCATCAGGGTCACGCCTGCGGCGCCTCCGACCCACGAGAAGCCGCCCTGCCATAGCGCAAGGATCCGCCAGGGCTCGGAGGCGAAGCTTTCAAGGTGCCGCAGAACATGCGCCAGACGCGCCGCCATGAGCCCCACGAGCGCCGTCCACGTCGACCACCGGCCGAGCCGGTCGTCCACTCGACTGGCGAGGACTGTCGCAACAGCGAGGAAGACGACCATCCCCGCGATTGCGGCGAAACGCTCGGCGTCGAAGGCGAAGGGTCCGATGGACACGGCATTCATGGCAGGCTTTTCCTGGCTGCCGCGGCAGAGGCGGCAACGGTTTGCGCCGTGATCTCGCCCACGAGCCGGCTGGTGGCGGCTTCATTGTTGCCGGCGTCGAGAAACAGCATGGTCGGCGGGCCGACGACCTGTAGTTGCTTCATCAGCGCCCGGTTTGCGTCGGTGATCTCGCTGAGATCGACGGAGATCAGGCGCATGCCGTCCAGTGCGCTCGCCACTCTCGCGTCGGGAAGGACAGACCGCTCGATCACCCGACAGGTGACGCACCAGTCGGCCGTAAAATAGACGAGGGACGGGGGCCCGGTCGGACCGTCTGCGAGCAGCGAGGACAGTTCGGCGGACGATGCGACGGATCGGAAGGAGGTCTTGTCGATCTTTTCCGTCGATGCCGTGTCGCCGGATCGGGTGGCGGCCATGGCGGCGAGGGGTCTCAAGGGATCGGTGGCGCCTGAAAGCGCGCCAATTCCCAGCATGACCCCATAGAGGCCTGCAAGAACGCCTGCCGACTTGGCAAGCCGCGCAAGGATGCCCGCTTCGGGTTGGATCGCATCGAAGGCGCCGATGACCACCGCGAAGGTGATCGCCAGGACGGACCACAGGAGCAGGCCCGTGCCGGCGGGCAGGAGGCGATCTGCGAGCCAGACGGCAGTGGCGAGGAAAAGGAAGCCGAAGACATGCCGCACCCGCTCCATCCATTGCCCGGCGCGGGGAAGCAGGCCCGAACCGAAGGTTCCCATCAGGATCAACGGGATCCCTTTGCCGACGCCGAGCGCAAAGAGTGCCGCTGCGCCGAGAACGACGTCTCCGGTCTGCGCGATGTAGAGGAGCGCGCCCGCCAGCGGTGCCGTCACGCAGGGGCCGATGACGAGGGCGGAGGAAAAGCCGAGTGCCGCCGAGGAGGCCAGCGACCCGTCGGAAACGCGGCGTCGCGCGAGCCGGTTCCGCAGAAAGGACGGAAGCTGCAGCTCGAAAAGCCCGAAGCTGGACAGTGCGAGCGCCACGAAGATGGCGACCACGACAATCGTCGCCGTGCTCGATTGCAGTGCCACCTGGAAGCCCTGGCCCCACCACGCGGCGACGACGCCGAAGAGACTGAAGGCCGCCGCCAGGGACAGGACATAGGCCAGCGACAGGACAAATCCGCGCTTGGCGGAAAGCGTCTCACCCTCTCTCGAGAGCGCCGCCGCGAGGATCGGGTACATTGGAAACACGCAGGGCGTGAAGGCCAGCAGCAGGCCGAGGCTCATGAAGCCGGCGATCAGCAACGCCACGCCGCCGCGGTCGAGGAGCGAACCGACCACCCCGTTTTCCGACTGGTCCGATATGCGGATGCCCGACCCGTCAAGGGGCGCCGGTGCCGCCTTCGACAGGAGAGGAAAGGCGGCCGGTGACTCCCGCGCCGGTGGGGCTGCCTCGTTGGCGGTCCAACCCGGCGCCTGTGCCAGTGTCGCGGGATCGATCTCCACCGTGGCCGGCGGATAGCAGAGCCCGCCGTCCTGGCAGCCCTGGTAGGTCACCTTCACCGTGCCCGTGGTCGGTGCAGCAACGCTTGCCGTGGCGGTACCGTAATAGACCTCGGTACTGCCAAAGCCGGGATCATCCTTGATCACACCCGGTGGAGTGGCCATCTCCACGGACAGGCCGTCGCTGCCGATGGCGCTCAGATACTCCCGGTACAGATAGTAGCCGTCCTCAAGCTGCCATCTTAGGGCGATGTCGGGACCGTCCCGGTGGGCCTCCAGACGGAAGGCCTGATCCATGGGCAGCGGCGCCTTAAGGGCAGGCGTCGCCACCGCTGCTGCGGCGAATGTGAGGATGAACCATGAGGTCGACAGGAAGAAACGCAAGGCTCCACTCCGTTGCTGTGTATGGAGCGGCGGTCTCTCCTCCCAAGCTTAAGGCAGCCTTAAGGTGACGGGAGCAGGGAGATGACGAACGCGACGAGGATGTGATGCGCCTGCTGGTGGTTGAAGATGACGAGATCCTGCTCGACGGCCTGAAGGTCGGGCTGCAGATGTGCGGCTTCACGGTCGATACCGTGACCTCGGTTGCCGATGCGCAGGCGGCCGTACACGCCGACACCTTCGACGCCATCATCCTCGACCTCATGCTCCCCGACGGATCGGGGCTCGACGTCCTGGCGACAATGCGCCGGTCCGGCGACCGCACGCCGGTTCTTCTCCTGACGGCAAAGGACGAGGTGGCCGACCGGATTGCCGGGCTCGATTGCGGTGCCGACGATTATCTCGGCAAGCCTTTCGATCTCGACGAGGTCGCTGCCCGGCTGCGTGCCATCGTGCGCCGCGCCCATGGCAGGGCGATCGGACATCTGGAATGGAACGACATGGTTCTCGATCCGGCACGCATGTCGGCATTGCGCGACGGCACGGCGGTTGCCTTGTCACGACGGGAGTTTGCCATTCTGCAGGCGTTGATGGAGGCGCCCGGGGTCATCCAGTCCAAGACGAGCCTGGAGCAGAAACTCTACGGGTGGCAGGAGGAGGTGGAAAGCAACACCGTCGAGGTTCACATCCACAAGCTTCGATCCAAGCTCGGTGCGTCCTTCATCGAAACCGTGCGAGGCGCCGGCTACCGTCTGAGGGCGGTGCCATGAATTCGATCCGGACAAGGCTGTTTGTCATCCTGCTCGCCACAACCGGCGCCGTCTGGCTCTTCGCTGCTGCATGGATCTATGCCAGCACCCAGGCGGAGGTCGAGCGTGTTCTCGACGCCCGGTTGATGGAAGCGGCTCGCATGGTGAGCTCCTTGATCACGGATCATCGCATTGATCCTGCGGTGGCGGCGGACGCGGCGACCGTGAGCGCACCGCCCCCACCGTTCGAGGAAGCCGGCGACAGCTACAGCCGGCAGCTCTCCTGCCAGATCTGGTCGCTGCAGGGCAGTCTCGTCAGCCGGTCCGAAAGCGCGCCGGCAGCCTCGCTGGCCAGCCACATGAGTGGCTTCGAGGAGACGGAGATAGACGGGGAACGATGGCGGGTCTACGCAGTCGTCAACCCGACGCTCGGCGTTCGCGTGCTGGTCGGAGACAGTCTCGAGATCCGCGACCGACTGATCGGCGACGTCATCAAGGGGCTTCTTCTTCCGGGGATCGTCATTCTCCCCATCCTCGCAGCTCTGATCTGGCTGAGCGTCGGTCGCGGCCTTGCGCCCTTGACGCGCATCGCCGAAGGCCTGGCGGGCCGTTCCGCCTCGGAACTGCATCCGGTCGACGACGGCTCCGTCCCGCGGGAAGTGCGCCCGGTCATCCGGGCGCTGAACAGCCTGTTCGGCCGTGTGGCCGAAGCCCGGGATCGCGAGCGGAGCTTCACGGCCTATGCCGCGCACGAACTGAAGACGCCGCTTGCAGGGCTGAAGACCCAGGCGCAGATCGCTTTGCGAACCGACGACCTGAAGGTCCAGCGCGATGCGCTTTCTCGCATCTCCACCAGCGTTGATCGAACCAGCCGAATGGTCCGGCAGCTCATCGATCTGGCCACCGTCGATGCGGCACAAGGCGTTGCGACGGACGAACCAGTCGATGTCGCGGCGCTGCTGGGAGAGATCGCATCGGAGCTTGAGGCGCAACTTGCGGCCAACGACGCCCGTGTCGCGGTGGAACTTGGCGATCGGACACAGCAACCGGCTATCCTGCGAAGTGACAGGGTCCTGGTGCGTCTGGCCATCCGGAACCTCTTGGAAAATGCTATCCAGCATTCACCGCAAGGCGGCGACGTCCGGTGTCGCGTCGCCGTGCTGGGTAACACGGTTGTCGTCGAGATCCTGGACGAGGGACCGGGAATTGCAGCAGCGGACGAAACGCGCGCGACGGAACGCTTCTACAGAGGAACGAAGGCTCATGGCCATGGGAGCGGTCTCGGACTGTCGATCGTCCAGATGGCACTTGACCGCCTCGGCGGCAGCCTGGCGTTCGACAGAGGCGGCCGGTGGTTCACGGCAAGGGTATCGTTCCCTCTCCTGTAGTGGGATCCGCCTCTGCGGGAAGCATGCAGAGGCAGGATCGACAGGGCCGCTCCGACTAATGCGCGCCCTGTGAACTCTTCCGTGATCGCAGAGCTTTCAGCGATCGCCATGCAGGGGAGATCACATAGCCGGCAACCGGTATCAGCGCGCCGCCGATCATCAATCCCGCCACTCCGTAGCCGGTCGATTCGACGACCCACGAAACCATACCCGACAGACCCGGCAGGGCATGTGCTGCCGCTTCGGCCCCATGATGTATGATGCTTCCAGGCTGGGGCAGGCCGAACCCCTCGAGCCCATGCACGATGATGCCGCCGCCGACCCATATCATCGCGGCAGTGCCGACAACGCTGAGAATGGACATCAGGACCGGCATGCCCTTGACGAGTCCACGGCCAAAAGTGCGGGCCATGCCTGTCCTGTTGGTGGCGAGCGAGAGGCCCACGTCGTCCGCCTTCACGAGCAATGCCACGGCGCCATAGACGGCCAGCGTCATGCCGAAGGCCACAAGTATAAGGATGATCGCCTGCGACAGAAGGTTTTCGTCCGGCAGCTCGGCGAGGGCGATCGCCATGATCTCGGCAGACAGGATGAAGTCGGTCTTGATCGCTCCGGCGACTTTCTGGTCCTCCAGCGTCTTGGGGGCCACGGCAACGGAATCCAGATGCGCTTCGTGCTCGTGCGCCTGGCTCGGAGCCAGGAGGTGATAGACCTTCTCGGCACCCTCGTAACACAGATACGCACCGCCGATCATCAGCAACGGCGTTATCGCCCACGGCAGGAGGTAACCCAAGGCAAGCGCGGCCGGCAGCAGGAACAGGAGCTTGTTCTTGATCGAACCCCTGGCGATCTTGAAGACGATGGGCAGTTCGCGGTCAGCAGCAAAGCCCTGAACATAGCGGGGCGTCACGGCCGCATCGTCGATGACGGCGCCCGTGGCCTTGATGCCGGCCTTCATGGCCATTCCGGTCACGTCATCGAGGGAGGCGGCGGCGACTTTTGCCAAGCCGGCGACGTCGTCCAACAGACCAAGCAGTCCTATGCTCAAGGCAGTTTCTCCTGAATTTCTGTCCCGCTCAGCCTGAACGGCCTGCCGCCACTGCTGTTCCGCATGATCTGCCACACACGCCTGATGACGGCCTGATCGTTCTGCAATCGCCTCATCCATAAATGAGCCGGTCGCTGGTGTCGCGTGCGATCTCCAGCGATCCCATCCACTTGCGGCCTGGCCTGCAGCCACTAGATAGGTCGCAGTACGACAGGAGCATGAATGACACATAAAGCATTGATCGTGGGCGCGAGCGGCATCGTCGGCAGCGCGACAGCGAAGGTTCTGGGCGATGAGGGCTGGCAGGTCTGGGGCCTGGCCCGAACGCCGGCGCAGCAGGCGAACGTGACGCCGGTGGCCGCCGATCTTCTCGATCCTGCCGCGCTCGCTTCGGCGCTATCGGGTCTCGACCCGTCGCATGTCTTCATCTCGAGCTGGCTGCGGCAGGCGACGGAAGCGGACAACATCCGCGTCAATTCCGCCATGGTGCGCAATCTTCTCACCGCGCTGTCGCCGGCCAAATCGGTGAAGCATGTCGCGCTGGTGACGGGCCTCAAGCATTATTTGGGGCCATTCGAGAATTACGGAAAAGGGGTGCTGCCGCAGACCCCGTTCCGCGAGGAGCAGGGCCGCCTCGACGTCGACAACTTCTATTATGCCCAGGAAGACGAGGTCTTTGCTGCCGCCGATCGAGACGGCTTCACCTGGAGTGTCCATCGTCCCCACACGATCGTCGGCAAGGCGGTCGGCAACGCCATGAACATGGGCACGACGCTGGCCGTCTATGCGACGATCTGCAAGCACACCGGACGGCCGTTCCGCTTCCCCGGCGTCGGGATGCAGTGGGAGGGTCTGACCGACATGACCGATGCCGCGCTGCTGGCCAGGCATCTCCTCTGGGCCTCCACCACCCCGGCTGCAGCCAACCAGGACTTCAATGTCGTCAACGGCGATGTCTTCCGCTGGAAGTGGATGTGGGGGCGTATCGCCGACTGGTTCGGCATCGAAGCTGCGCCCTTCGATGGCACCATGCGACCGCTCGAAGAGCAGATGGCGGACGACGCAGCGACATGGAGCGAGATCGCCAGACAATACGATCTGGCGGAACCGGACATGAACCGGCTGGTGTCGCCCTGGCACACTGATGCGGATCTCGGACGACCGATCGAGGTCATTACCGACATGTCTAAGAGCCGTCGCCTCGGCTTCCTCGATTACCAGCCGACCGACGATGCCTTCTTGGCGCTCTTTGAGGAACTGCGCGCCGACCGGCTGATCCCATAAAGGACGCCGCCGACCGGACAGCAAACGCGTTGTTCTCAGGAAGAAACTCGCTTGCCACCATGACTGCACGCGCTTCCGGCGGGTGGGCCCTTCTGATCCGGCATGACCGGGGGAGCGTATAGAGGCCATCACACACAGCCAGGGTCGACGTGCTCGACCCTGTCCCATGGCCAGAGGCGCAGCATGATTGAGACGAAGCAGGTCACTGTCTGGTTTGACAGCAGTTGTCCGCTCTGCCGGCGGGAGATCGCGCTGATGCGACGGCTTGACCGGCGTAGCGCGATCCGTTTCGTCGATGCGGGCGATCCGAATGCGACCTGCCCGGTGGACAGGGACGCAATACTGGCACGCTTCCATGCAGAGGAAGGCGGCAAGCTGCTGTCGGGTGCTGCCGCGTTTGCCGCGATGTGGCGCGCAATCCCGCTTCTGCGGCCGCTCGGGCTGCTGGCTGGCTGGCCTCCCCTGACGCCCATTTTTGAGGCAGGCTATCGCCGCTTCCTGCGGGTGCGGCCACGCCTGCAGGGGCTGATGCGATGAGCAAGGATCGCTATCGCCCGGTTCCCCAGAGCCGTCTGGGACGGCTTGCAGCCTTCGGACAGCTTGCCGGCGGGGTCGCTTCCGGTGTTCTGTCGGAGGGTCTGACCCGGCTGGCGCAGGGCGAACGGCCGCATCTTCGCGACGTGCTGCTGACACCCACGAATGCGCGCCGTGTCACCGACCAGCTGTCGCGCCTGCGCGGAGCGGCCATGAAGCTTGGTCAGATGCTCTCGCTCGATCCCGGCGACGTCCTGCCGGCCGAACTGACCGCCATTCTCGGACAGTTGCGCGATACCGCCCACTTCATGCCGGACAGCCAGCTTCAGGCAGCCCTGGCATCGGCCTGGGGGCCCAACTGGCGAAGCCATTTTTCCCGGTTCGACATGGTGCCGATCGCCGCAGCCTCCATTGGTCAGGTCCACCGGGCCGTGCTGGTGTCTGGCCAGGAGCTCGCCGTGAAGGTGCAGTATCCCGGTGTGGTCGCCAGCATCGACGCCGATATCGACAATGTCGCGACACTTCTGAAGATGTCCGGTCTCTTGCCCTCCAACCTGGATATCAAGGCGCATCTGGCAGAGGCGAAGCGGCAGCTTCACGAGGAAGCGGACTATCTGCGCGAAGCCGAACAGATGCGCCGCTACCGTGCGCTTCTTGCCGATGATCCAAGCTTTGTTCTTCCAGAACCCGTCGACGCGCTTTTGCGTCCGACCATCCTGCCAATGGACTTTCTGCCCGGTTCTGCCATCGAAACGCTGGCGGCAGCACCGGAGCCGCAACGGAATGCTGCGCTGTCGGCCATCTTAGGACTGGTACTGCGGGAGCTGTTCGAATTCGGCCTGATGCAGACGGACCCGAATTTCGCGAACTTCCTGTGGCAGGGGCACAGCGGACGGATCGTGCTTCTCGACTTCGGAGCAACACGTGCCGTTGCGCCGGACAGCGCATCGGACTATCGCCGCCTCCTGCGCGCGGGATTGCACGGCAACGTCCAGGAGGTCAGGGATGCATTGCTGGCGATGGATTATCTGTCGCGCACGCAGGTGCAGCGGCACGGCGCGGAAATCGACGCGATAATCGGCATCGTGCTCGATCACGTTCACGCGGATGCCGACGGTATGGTCGATTTCTCCGATCGCGGACCGCTGGCGCATGTCCGCGATCGGGCAGCCCCGATCCTTGCCGACCGGACCGGCTGGAGCCTGCCATCCCCCGACAAGATGTTCCTGCAGCGCAACATCAGCGGCACCGCGCTGATGTGCATGAACACGCGCGTCAGGCTGCCGCTGATGCCGATGCTGAAGCGCTACGCCTGATCGCAGGGCGCGGCGTTCACGATCAGCGGGGAGCCGCCGTGGCGGCCAATCCGGTCGAGCAGGTGAGGGGTGGCTCCCAGGAAAGTGTTTCGCGTGTCGCGCTCATGTCCACCTCGAGACTGTCCAGGAGCCGCTCAACCGCGGGCCTGCGGCCGGCCAGCGAGCCCAGCAGTCTCAACGCCGCAGGAGACACCGGAATGCTTCTCGGCTTGCGGCCGAAGGCCGAGGTAAGCGTGGACAGAAGCTCGTGGGTGGAGAGTGCGTCTCCATCGCTGACCAGGAACGTCCGGATGCCGTTCAGATGCTCCCGCCAATCGCAGTCTGGCCCATAGGAGGGAACGTGGATCATGCCGGGCATGGCCTGCCGGCTCACGCCGCGCGCCGGCAGGCCGCGTCGCTTAAGCTTGCGCATCAGGTGCGAGCCGATGAACCCCGAAGCGCCGGTGACCAGTGTTGTGTCCATGGAGCCCGCCTTGCGCTTTTAGCCTCAGCCGAGGGATGCCTGTGGTGCCTCTATGGTTTCGGCCACGATCAGGCTGAACAGCAGCTGCCGTGCCCGCTCCTCGTCCTGGGCGACAAGGGCTTCCTTCAGCCGATCCAGCCAGCCGGCCATGTCATAGCCGGTGATCGCTGCGGAATCGGCGCGCTGGATCTTCGGATGTCGGGTGGGCTCGGCGTTGTTGCGGTCGTAGAACAGCTCCTCGAAGAGCTTTTCGCCCGGTCGCTTGCCGATCACCTCGATGGCGATGCCGCTTTCCGGGTTGCGGCTGTCGCGCACCTGAAAGCCGGCAAGCCGGATCATGTTTTCCACCAGGTCGCCGATGCGCACCGGTTCGCCCATGTCGAGGAGGAAGACATCGCCACCGCCGGAGAGGGCTCCGGCCTGGACGATCAGCTCGGCCGCCTCCGGGATCGACATGAAATAGCGCGTCATGTCGGGATCGGTCACGGTGACGGGGCCGCCCTTGGCGATCTGCTGCTTGAAGAGCGGCACGACCGAGCCGTTCGAGCCGATCACATTGCCGAAGCGGACGGCGCAGAACACCTGGCCGTCGGTCCGGCAGCGCGCTTCCATGGCCTTCTGCCGCACGATGAGCTCCGCCCAGCGTTTCGTGGCGCCCATCACGTTGGTCGGCCTGACCGCCTTGTCGGAGGAGATCAGCACGAAGCTCTCGACGCCTTCTTCCCCGGCGACCGTCGCAATGGTCATGGTGCCGAAGACGTTGTTGCGGATGCCCTCCAGAACATTTGCCTCGACGAGCGGCACGTGCTTGTGGGCGGCCGCATGGTAGACAACCTGCACCCCGTGGGTACGCAGGGCCCGGCGTACGGTTGCTTCCTCGGTCACCGAACCCAGCACCGGAACGATCTGGTGATCTCCCGTGGAGCGCAGTTCCTGCTCGATCTGGTAGAGCGCATATTCGCTCGCCTCCAGAAGAACGAGCTTCTTCGGATTCCAGCGGGTGATCAGCCGACAGAGTTCGGAGCCGATGGAGCCGCCGGCTCCCGTCACCATGACAACCTTGTCGGTGAGCGCCTGGCCCAGGAGCTCCCTGTCCGGCGGAACGAAGGATCGGCCGAGCAGTTCGTCGATGTCGATCTCGCGGATCTGGTTAACGATGTACCTGCCGTCGACCAGGTCGGAAATGTCCGGCAGGGTGCGCACCCGCACGCCGAGGCCGGTGACCGTGGCAATCACGCTCTGGCGCTTGTCGGCGCGGATGGACGACATGCTGAGCACAATTTCCTTGATCCCGTAACGGTCGATCAAGGTGGGCAGCTCGCTGGCGGGAAAGACCCGGTAGCCGGCGATGTCGCGTCCCTGATTGGCGGGATCGTCATCGATCACGCCCATGACGTAGCGATTGCCGTGTCCCCTCAGGGCGTGCGCAAGCTGGGCGGCGGAGGGTCCGGCGCCATAGATGAAGATCGGCTCCTCGTCGCGGCGCAGGCCGGTGCCGGTGTTCAGGATCCACTTCGCCCCGAAGCGCATGCCGCCGATCAGGAGTGTTCCGAGGATGAAATAGAAGAAGGGTACCGAGCGCGGCACGATGCCCTGGCCGGCCATTTCCATCAGGAAGATGATGATGACCCAGCTCATGGTGGCGATCAGCATGGCCCTGATGATGGTCCAGATGGCCGCCTCGGGCAGATAGCGGATCACGGAGCGATAGAGGCCGAGACGAATGAAGACCGGAATGGCGACCACGGGGGCGAAGGCTGCCAGGATCAGGCGTTCCGCGGTGATGTCCGGCGTCCATTCCGACAGCCGGATCGCGTAGCTGCCCCACAGGGCGACCATCAGCGCCAGGGTGTCCAGGCCGATCATGATGGTCCGCTTCCAGACCCGTGGTGTGCGGACGATCTGGTCCCTGATGCGCCGAACCAGGGGATGGTCTGTCATAGTCGTCGAAGACATCATGTGTGCGTACGCATGCCCAAGGTTGTCGTTGTCGTCGCTGCCAAGGCAGTCATTGAACCTATCAGTGTTTTACGCCTGCCGCGCGGGCGACCTTTATGGCCGTCATGAAAAGGATGCGCAAATCGAAAAGCATGCCCTGTCTTCTCAGATACTCCGCGTCCAGCGCAACTTTTTCAGGTATGGCCAGTTCGTCTCGACCATTCA
>NZ_JMQK01000016.1:0-101743 GCF_000705355.1 Pseudorhizobium marinum | reverse complement strand
ATATGGGGTCAACTTTCCGCGCCGATTGACATAGGAGCTTCTCAAGGTAGCCAAAGAGAACTCGGACCCACGCCACGAAGCATTGATCGGCTGAGAGTGCCACGACAAGAGAAACAGAACGTTATTAGCCATGAGTGGGTCACACTGACCGTCGTCGGTTTCTTCTGCCTTTTCCACCGACTTAGTGCATTAGACGACCAGAAGGTACGATTGGGTTTAACCTTTGGAGGTCTGCTGGCCAGGAGACGGCGACTTGAATTCTCGATTGTGGTCTAGCGGGTAAAAGCGGTACGGACGGTCTGCTTCACTTCGAATCCTCCCTCCGACTTCTCCATACGCGAAACCCGTATGTGCCAACCAAGTTTACGACTTAATCGGTTCTCTGCGGCAGCCAACAGTGATCCTTGCATCCTTGTCGATGTCCCGATCCGCGTTGCTCCGTTAGGAGGGTACAGCGGTGTCCACGCGTCATGCCAAAAGATGGTCGATGCAACCTGCTCGGTGCCGATCATGAGGCGAATACCATCTGCGTTTGCACGTCGGTACGTAGATTTCTGGAAGCAATAGGGAGCGGGTAACGAGACACCGCGCTGATAGTATGCACCATGCCAGTAGCCGTGGACCATTGGCATCTCGTCACAGCAAATGGGAAACGTTCCACCAGTCTTGCCAGGTATCGGCCTTGGATCCGTGTGTTGACGCACCATATCAAAATGATACTGGTCGCTCTCCGTAAATTGCGAACTGGTGTTCGGATTAGGTTCACCAAGTGGTTCAAAATCGTCGCTGATGAAATGCGCGGCGATCTCCAATTCACCAAACTCATCAAACGTCTTGTCGAGTGGGATCCGCAGAAGGACTGTTCTGAAATCATCCTTGGGCTCGCGAGATAGCAGATCCATAGCGACAGATGTGAGGTCGCGATCGTACAGAATGCTAGCATCGATCTTCGGTAGCCAAGAGGGTCTTGGAACCGGATCGACGTCAAAGAGGCCAGGAAGCGCTGGCAACCCACAAATAGAGAAAGGGCCGACGACACTCAGCGGCAGTTGCCATTCTGAGGCGGCGCATGCAAGTGCGCGTTGATAGGCTGAGCGGTAGACCTCAGCTTGTTGCTGGATGAACTGGCCCACCATCCCGTCGCGCTGAAGCCCATAATCGCCAAAATACGTTGGATAGCGTGTGTAACGAACTTGATGCCTCTCTCTCAAATTTGTCCACTCAAAGGCCCATTGCTTCCTGAACGGTAGTTTTGTTTTCGATTCAAGGAATTCCAGCTCATGCAGGAGGTGACCTGGCACTTGCGCCGTTTTGTATTCATCAAAGTAGCTGTCAGGAGTGAAATTCGAAGGGGCGGTTCCACTGTGACGAGATCGCCAATTGTCACTGACCACACCGTACATTTCATTCAACAAAAAGTCTGACCCTATCGATGGCGCGATGATCGATGTTTCCAACGAAGGAAGAGGCGGGCGAGTGTGAAGGGGAGAGACAGCGAATACGCTAAGCGCTGCCAATGCCTCGCTTTCGAAATGTCTGGCACTGAGCCAAGCAAGTAGAGCCTGGGTGGCGGCTTCGCGGGTAGTGGTGCCAACCAAAAGTGAGCGAAGAGCTTTGGCCGTTTTCCAGCGGACCATTGGTACTGGCCAACGCAAGCGCTCGACGAGCAAGGGAAGCGCGATTTCCTTCTCAGCGATCAGTGGAACCACAAGGCCTCCGGGATCTCAAGATCATGCACTTCGTCCACGATCGTTTTTACCATTGCGTCGACGACTTGAACAGCGAGGTCACGTTGACCGACAAGAAGAAGATACTCAACCAGATACCTCGATCCAATGGTAAGTCCGTGACCTCGTTTCTTATAAAAATCCCGCGGATGGGCGGTGTCGATGATGTAGTCTTTCCAGCGGTCAGGGAACTTACTTGCTGCAAAACGCAAACGACCGATCGCTTCGCTACGAGACGTCCAATTACTCTGCCATCCATGCCGTGTGATATGTGCTTGAACAAGAAAATCGTATGCTGCACCGCGACCTTCGACCTCCAGACTTACTTCAGCCGCCAAGTCGAGGACTTCTTCGGCATCAAAAGTAGAGTGACGACGTTTGAAGTAGTCTCTCACTGATTGTAGTGCCGCTTTTCCATTTCCCGCTTCCTTATGGCGATTCAGCCACGCCTCAAAATGTTGTCGTTTAGCCGCGTGGTCGTATGAGGCTGCAGCATCGGCGACGAGTGCCTCGAACTCCTTCGGACCCCGCGCCATAGTCACGATTACTCCTGGATCCAGGTCTGAGCTGCTTGTCCCATAGCGATCTGAATGATCGGTTGGTTTCCCTCCTAGAAAAAGCAGTTGGTCATCATAGAGTGTCTTTGCCTGCACGTGAGACTGTGCTCTCTGTTCGAGCTCGTCCAAAACTCTTGGATCAAGAATGGTGCTTGCAAGGGCAACCATCTCAGGGCTTTCAAGTGACGTTACAGCTAATGACTGACGCAAACACTCATCTGCGTAAGCCCATTCTTCCTGACCGACGTGATGGTTGAAAAACAATGTAAGACGCTCTGGGTAGGCTTTTGCGACAATACCTATAATATTAGTTCTCGCGTGACCGGTACCAGAACCGTCCGTGTAATCAGTGATCTGTTCGACAATCGGGACAAGCGTCTTGAGCCAACCGAGAGCCGGACTGACGGAAGCGTCGTGTGCCGCATCCACCGCTGCCAACACATCAAAAATCCATGGATCCTTTCGGTAGCCGTAACCTAACAGGCAATCAGCAGCACGGAGCGTTAAATCTTTAGCTTGGATCAGGCTGTGCGTCGCGGCCACACGTGCTCGTAACGTCCAAGCCTCAGATCTTTCATTGAAGACAGAGATCGTTGCAGCGAGTTCGGCAGCGCTACTTTCAAGAAACCACTTCGCCGCCTCTGCGGTCATAATGGGCTCGGAAGTTTCTCCCGCGATGGCTAACCATGCCTCGTCATTCCAATGGGTGGTCACCCTTGCTTTCTGGAGGACCTCGAGGTTAACAAGGTGGGAAGTTGTGGGCGATGCAAGAAGGTGCAGATCAAAAGAGATCCTGCGAAGCGCCGCCAAGAAGGAATGATATCTACGGTAGTCGCTTTCTGTGGCTCCAGCTTGACCATGCAACACGGGTTCAAGATCAGCAGTCCCCAAATAGGGGCCAGAGAGGTCCGCTGAAAGCTCCCCATTCGCCACCTGCCTACTGACACGAAGCAACAGTTCAAAAGCGTCCCTTAGCCAACCGAGTCCCTCGGTAACAAGGCCTGGATACTCGAACCTTTCTGCATCATCCGAAGTCAACGAATGGGCGAGGCTACTGAAGAAAACTGCTTCGAAAAAATTTCGGAGGCCGATGTCTATTCCGTAATCGACCCGGTCACCTACTAAGTTCTTTGGGACGGGTGGCTGGCTCACACCGAATGAGTGATTACGGCCTCGGAAGGCACACCATGAAGCATAGCGAGGACTTATCACGCCGTCTTCGAAGGTGATTGCCAGAAATGGATCGGCACCAACTGCACAAGCCACTCGAAGTACCTGATCCTCCAGATCAGCCAGCTCGGCTTTCCACCCTGAAGACCGAATGATATCCCAGAGTTGCAATAGTCCATCATAGTGCCCTGAAGAAACCAGGCGTTCCGTGAAGTGTCGAATATGCTGAACGGGATCATGAAAGCGCCGCAGGAAATCCCAAGCTTGTTGCACATCAGGTCTTCTACGACGAGCAATGACATCAAGGTAGTCGCGAGCGAGCCCGATAAAATCGCTATCAGGACGGTGTCTTAACTCGAGCCATATCTCAATTCTGCGGCGGAGCTCTAGTTCACAGATTTCTCCGACCTCATCGCTCAGGGCTGCTGAAGTTGCTCGGGGAAGCATAGCGACTTCAGCATTGGATAGTGATCCGATGTCGTCCCACATGTTCTTCAGCTGCTGCTCATTTGCGTACGAACGTATGGCAGCCTCTTTGAACAACGAAAATTCTTGGATTTGATATTCAGGCGCGTTGACTACACGCGTCTTAAGGGACCTAATTCGTAAGGCCTCAGCCAAACTGAGCTGTCTAAGCGCATACGATTCCGCTTCTGTGAGGAGACGCGTGATCTGCTTTTCGGGCCATCCTCGCGCAAGCGACGAAACAGCCCATTCTCTGGAGACTCCAGCTAGAAGAGGTGCGTAGTCACCCTGCTTCGCTTGACAGAGCCACAACCATCCCCAGCGCCAATAATCTGGTGCCTCTGAGTCAAGCCAAGCTACGATACGCGGCAAGAGACTTTGAAAGTTCTCGGCATGATCTGAACGCTCACGGACGTAAGCCAAGATGCTTCCATGGAACGGAACCATTGCCGCGTTCCTAGCCTCTAAAAGGAACCCTATATTATCGTAGTCCCCTAGACACTGACGGATACCGAGTCCGGGCCAGTTAAATTCAGATCCGGCCAATCCATGTAGTATGCCACGGTCAGCGACACTCAGACTGCGCCAGAGATTTTCATAGTACTTCCTGATGTCACCGTCAGGACAAGGAGGGAGAAGCAGTACATCATCCGATCGGACAGAACAGCCTGTTCGCAGTATGGCTTCGAATGCGTAGATCAGATGCAGTGGGTGGCCTCCCGAGATTGTATGGAAGGCTTCTGAAATAGAAAGAACCGCATCATCTCGATCTCCACCCGTGCGCTCATCAGCGAGCAACAGACGCCCGGCATCATCTTGAGCCCTAGTCCATTGATGCACAGCGATCGTATCCATGGCGGGTATCTCAACCCAGTCCTCCTCGCTTGTCTCGTCGAGCAGGCGACGTGGTAGTTGACTGTGAGGAACACGTTGCGTTCCGACAATGACGCTCACGTTTGGCGGAACTGGCAGGAGTTGATTGAAGAGGAAATTTAGATGATCAACTTTTTGAAAATCACGCCAAACGTGATCGAGCCCATCGATAATGATATGAAGCCGCTCTCCTCGGCTCTCAAGTTCTTGAGCAACAGCAGCTAAGATGTCATGAAGATTGCTCGCTTCGTCTGTATTGTCGGGTACGGAATCCGGATAGCGTTCGACAAGTTGACTTATCAGCGAATAAGAAATTTCCGAGAAAGAAATTCGATCGGCTGTATCCTCGCCCGAGAGAAAGTAGTGATGCCGAATGGCGGCGGTGCCTTGTCTTCTCAGGAACGTGACGAGGTAGCTGAGGTATGTACTTTTTCCTCTGCCTGGCGAGCCCCAGAGGACACTCACGGGAGTCTCTGAATTGGATACGCGTTTAAAAAAACTATTATGGAAGGCTTCGCTCGGGGGCGCATAGCCCCGCGGCACCAGAAACTCTTGACGAATTGGCTCAGAGCGCTGACGAGTGATTACTTGGGCTAGGTGCTTATAGAGTATTCGCCCGCCAGGCGGTACATTTCGCTTGATTGACCAACTACGGACTTGTTCGCGGAAGTAGTTCCAGCCGCTGGGTGAGAGATCAGAAGGAACGAGCTCCAGTTTGATTTTGGCTTCAAGACTGTACAGGTCATCGGGGACTGAGACGAATTCAAAAGAATTGAAGAACTCGTTAGCCGGACCTGCTCCCCCGCATTCCTGTTCAATCCGCGTCCGTAGCTCTACGTCAAGCAAGCACAGGTCGACCCGACTACCGTTCATCACCATTTCGAATGTCTTAGTAGGCCGTCGATTGGTTCGCAGACAGCTCGAATGAATCGGCCCAAGTGTCTGGACCCGAGCAAACGATTTTGACCATTTTCCTAACATAGAGGTGCCGCGGGGCTTCTTTTTCAACAACCAGTCCCAGTCGAGCGCATATTCTTCAGAATCAACCGTGAATTTTACTTGGATATAGTCAATAGTGCCGTCTGCACGCGCCGCGACAACATCGTCTAGCGCACCGAATGAATCCCCATCGGCTTCGAGCATTACCCAGCTATAAAGATGGGGCTCGCGATAGAAACGAATGAGTGTTTCAATGCCGACCAGATCCTGGAACTCGTAGCCGGCTCGAACGATCGCAGCAGTTTTAATGGTTGAATTCGCCAAATGATCCCTCCGAACCAAACACTTCAACTACCACGCTCGGATCGGGAAGTCATAGCTGTCTCCATGAGCAAGAATGCAGTTCTGGAGGCTACTGCTGAGGTCGTTGTCGGCCGGATTTGAAATATTCGAAGAGACCGTTCAAGACGATAATGTGGATGATGAGATTGAACCCGGGTTAATTAGAGGGCCTGACTTCGCCTTACGTCTCTTGTCGATATCTTCAGAAAGTTCCTCTCGAGCTTCCTCCCAGCCTCCCACGGGTCGCGTCATCGGGAGCTCGCGGCTTGTTGCTGACTAGGAGGTGGGAGGTATTCATCCTGACAGACATCCACCCGCCGTAGCAGTTCACTGGTGCCGTCATACATGGCGTGGCGAGACGAAACGGGCTCACTGCTTTGACTTCCATTCTTCGATCTCGTCCCAGAACTCATCGCGCAGCCGATGAACCAATTTCCTATTCTCAGGCTGTAGCTGGCACCACATCCAATCCTCCGAAGCTTCAGTTGTGAGCACTGGATTGTCTAAGATAAGCCCGAGTGCTCCACGGATTGTTGTTGACCCAGGAATGGTTGACGGATCAGTCCCTGCAAGTACCTGCCTCAGGTTTTCCCGCACTTCATACTCAAAACTAGACATCAGAGATAGCTACCCCCGCCAGTACGTCTTGTTGGTATTGATGCTGAACGCGCTGCCAGGAAGCGCAATGGCCTCTCTGGTGCTAAGTCATGAATGCCTGGTGCGACGATCTTCACTATGACGATTCCTCAAGGATAATCCTCACGTTTGCAAGGGCTCTCTCCAAGAGCTCTCCATCGAGTGTCTCCCAGATGAGCAGACAACCAGCCAAATACTCGATGGCTTTCTGATGGCGGACAACTAGTTTACGTGCCGCCTCGTATGAGGCGGCGAGCCTCTGATCGACCAGTTCAACCAACGGAGGATTGTCGGCTAACACCGTAAACGGATCTTTCGCATCCCGATAAACCAACGGATGGTAGCGACCCAATCCAGTGGTCATCTCTATGGCGTATGCTAGCCGCGTCGCCTGCGCCAAGTCACTCTTTTCTCCGCCACCAGAGTGTGCCGAAATGCCTCCGCACAATTCCTGCTCAGCAGCACGGCCGGCCAGAAAAACGATTATTTGAGCCATAATTCGTTCTTCCGTCACAGTCTCATCTACGTCGTATTGGCCTGCTACGTAAGCATTCCCTCCAGTTCCGTTTAGTGTAATCTGATCAATGGAACTGACACCCAGGTAAATCCGAACAACGGCATGTGCGGCTTCGTGATTGGCAATTCGGAACGAAAACGCATCGGATTTAGGCGGGCGAGCACATCTTAAGACGTAGTCGATATCTGAATACGTTATCGAACGGTTTTCACCTCTAGCACGACGGCGAGCATGTCGAACGACTTGTTCGATATCCGCACCGGTCATTCCGGTAGCGCGTCTCGCGAGCGAGGCCATCACGTCGGCAGCTCGATCCTTCCAAACAGCGTCGGGAAAGTGAAGGTGATGAGGTGGATGGTTCTTTCTGATCTCCAGCATCAAAAGCCCCCCGCATGAGGTGCCGTGTCAACGACTTGCCTAACGTCGTGACCAAGGTGATGACGGAAGATACCTGCTAACGCTGCAGTATCAGGCAATCCGATCTCTAGATGAGGCTGCAGTCGCCCTGACCGTAGCAAAGCCGGATCCATTGCTTCGGGACGATTGGTCGCTCCGACGACAACCAGCCCCTGCATATCTGGAAGCGAATTCAACGCTTCCAGGAGTTTATTCACGATCGTTGTCCAATAATCCGAATAGTCTTTCCCCTGGCTCTCGCGAGATCCGATCCCATCGATCTCATCGATGAAAAGAATGGCCGGAGCCAGTGCTCTTGCCTCGGCAAAACAATCGGTCATCCGATTTATCACGGAGTTGAGATGCCCCCCGTTCATCCACGACGATACCGAGGTTCGGATTAGGGGGAGTTGCAGTGTGTTAGCAAGAGCTTTGACGAATATGGTCTTGCCAGTACCTGGTGGACCGGAGACCAAGAGGGCGGAGCTGACCTCTTCCCAAGGTAGTTTTCCCCCTTGCCATAGCCTCAGATCTTGTTCCAAGCTGCTTACCCATTCGAGCAATGGGGCAGGGTAACCGCTCATGGACTCGATGACTAGCGGTCCCGCCTTTTGCCGCGGAACGGGCCTACTGGCTTCACTTCCGCTCTTGAGAATGGTGCGTTCCCTGGCAGTTTCCTGAGCCGCTTTGAACCGCGCATGTGCGCGTTCCTTCAGAAATTTCGCAGCCTCTCTCGCCGAATTGCCGGGCCCTACCGCAAGCTCAAGGTCATCAAGCGTGATGGACGAAACGTCTATATCATCCAACGCCGGAGGCTTTTTCCCTGTAACGATCTCGATCGTTTCTTCGATTGTCTCTTTAGACAGGTGGCCACACCTAATCCGCACGTTTGTCGCCGCTGATATCGACGCCGGAATACCTTCATGGGACAAAGGTAGGCACAAAATTGGTAATGAGGCCTCAACCGCCATGGCAAGACGATCATGGTCATCGGCAGGCATTGCGGACGGTATAGTAGTTACATGACGTCTAGCTCCTCTTCGCACCCCCGCCCGAAGTTCTGAAGTTTGCGCCAAATCCCCAGCAACGGAAACGAGCGATTCTCCGGGCAGGATAAGGCCTCGTCGGAGGAGCTCGACAATACGGTCGTCGAAACCCTCAACTGGACAAGTGATCACGACGATTGGTCGGCGCTTCCTGAGAGCGCGGATCAAACCTCCTAGCGAGAAGGCTGCTTGGTCGATGCCTTCTGCTAGAAGGAGCAATGCGCCCACCTCTGCCGCCGAAGGACGAACAATCCGCTTTTTGAGTAAGGCGAGTAGGGCCGCCGTCTTACGGTGGTGTGCTCGTAGCTTTCGAGAATCATTGCAGAGAGATGCATCAAAATCAGGCTCGATGTCTGCGCCAACTACAATCTCTCTCGCGCCGCTGTATTTGATTCTGGCTGGATTGAAGCTTTCATCTACAACGATTTCGCCATCCGCAAAGATGAAGCGGTGCCGCCGTCCGATGCCAAATTCGAAGGGTTCGCTTACTCGAGTTATGATCTCCTCTTTGTTCATGGTCTCCGCTGCTGATGAGGAATGGAACCTTAGGCATCTATGACTCTGATACTCGAAGCTTCGAACACGAAGGACTCCTTGTTCCACCGCTGAAGCAATAATCTCCGCAGTCTTGTTATGGCGCAGACGCCGTACGAAGTGACGGGACAGCCTTCCTCTAGTTGTCTCGGAAGACCCAGCCATCAGCAATCGTAGTCCATTGTTTCCGCCGGACTGCCCAGTTGAAACCAGCGCGAGCGGGTTCGAGCCAAGGCAGCAGCCGGGGCAAAAAGCACTAGCTCAGATGTAGTAAATGGAAACTCGCGGCCGGGGAAATTCGGGTGTCCGATTGCAGTTCCGACGAGGCAGGGGACATAACGGGCAGACAACGACCAAGCTTCCAAGAGGGGGAATTTCTCGTGGTCCCCGACCGCGGAAAGCGGATTAGAAAGCACGAAGCTGAGATCTTCAGCGAGCTTACCCCACCTCAAAATCTCTTTGAGATCTCTTGGAGAAGGGAATTCGCGTCCGCTTGTCGCCAAAGTTATCATGCCGAATCACCGCTCCAACTTAGTGAACCTGAGAGAACCACTATGGCTACCCGCCCAGATTCAGTTATCGCAGATTCGATATGATTTCAATTTTTTTATAAATGATTTATTATTATTCGGGCAAACAGCTGTTTTCGTTGCGACTTTATGTAAGTCGCGTTAGCTGCAAAACATGGATGGCGAATTTCCGCGCGATTTCTTTAAGTCCGCACGCGTTGCGCTGAAGCTGAGCAATTTGCGGCTGGCGGAACTTGCACAAATCAGCCCCGCCACCCTTTCGCATATTGAAAGCACAGACAGACACGTCGGCACTCGCACCATTGAGAAGGTGCGGAAAGCGTTGGAGGAGCAAGGCGTGATTTTCTTCTGGCCTAATGATGAACACGGACCAGGCTTCAAGATCAAGAAGGCGACCTACCTTGCTCTCTCGCGCAGCAGTAAAGAATAGAACCATCGTGCTCGGGATGCAGCAGCAGTAATCCATCGAGGTTCTACAGGCCCGTCGCCGGCTGAAGCCGTCGACGGGTCCACCGCGCTTCGCGAAACGGTCGGCTTCGCCGTCACTATCATTGAGAGAGACGGCCTGGTCTCCATCACCTGCTATTTGTAAGCCGCTCTTCCGACCATGCCTACTAAACGGAATGCGAACTGCGTTCGCATGCTTCCTTGTTAGGATATTGTTTGTCCAATATGGCAGAAGCTCGCACTTCGATCTCGCCATCGCGCTGGGCCTGATGGCAGCGCTTGGCGCCATTCCTGGCGATGCACTGGCGGACTATGTCGTGATCGGCGAGCTGAATCTTGACGGCACGCTGGCCCCCGTTGCCGGTGCCCTGCCGGCGGCCATCAGCGCCAATGCGCTCGGCAAGGGCTTGATCTGCCCCTATGACAGCGGGCCGGAAGCCGCCTGGGCCGGTCCCGACATCGATATCCTGGCGCCGCGCAGCCTGATCGGCCTCGCCAACCATTTTCGCGGAACGCAGGTGATGTCGCGGCCGGAGCCGGCCATCCGGGCGCTGCCCGCCAATCTGCCGGACCTGATCGACATCAAGGGGCAGGAGAGCGCCAAGCGCGCCCTGGAGGTCGCCGCCGCCGGTGGCCATAATCTGTTGATGGTCGGCCCACCCGGTTCGGGCAAATCCATGCTGGCTGCCCGTCTGCCCTCCATCCTGCCGCCACTGTCGGCGCCCGAGCTGCTCGAGGTCTCGATGATCCACTCGATCGCCGGCCAGCTGTCGGGCGGCAAGCTCTCCGACCGGCGGCCATTTCGCACGCCGCACCATTCCGCCACCATGGCGGCACTCGTCGGCGGCGGGCTGCGGGCAAAGCCGGGCGAGGCGTCGCTTGCCCATCACGGCATCCTCTTCCTCGACGAGTTTCCGGAGTTCTCGCCGCAGGTGCTGGACGCGCTGCGACAGCCGCTGGAAACGGGGGAATGCGTCATCGCGCGAGCCAACCACCGGGTCACCTATCCGGCAAGCATTCAGCTGGTCGCCGCCATGAACCCCTGCCGCTGCGGCATGGCCGGGCAGCCGGGGCATACCTGCGCCCGCGGACCGAAATGCGTTTCGGATTATCAGGGCCGTATCTCCGGGCCGCTGATGGACCGCATCGATATCCGGATCGATGTGCCTGCCGTTTCGGCAGCCGACCTCATCCGGCCGCGCCCGGCCGAAGCGAGTGCCGTCGTCGCAAGGCGGGTGGCCGCGGCGCGCGAACGGCAGAGGGAGCGTTTCCAGGAGGCCGGCGTGCCGCAGGTTCTGACCAACGCCCGGTGCTCGACCGCCCTGATTGAGAAAATCGCCGAACCCGATGCCGCCGGCCTTCAGCTTCTGCGGGATGCGGCGGAGAAGCTGAAGTTCTCCGCCCGCGGCTATCATCGCGTTTTGAAGGTCGCCCGCACGCTCGCCGACCTCGACGGCAGTGTCACCGTCGGTCGCATCCATCTCGCCGAAGCGATCTCCTACCGCATGGCCGGAGAGCGGCTCTCGGCGGCCGCGTGAAGGAGAGTGAGCGACTCGCTACTCGCCCAGCCCGTCGAACAGCGCCGTCGACAGATAGCGCTCTGCAAACGAGGGGATGATGACGACGATGTTCTTGCCGGCATTCTCCTCGCGGCTGCCGACCTGGATGGCGGCAACCAGTGCGGCACCAGACGAGATGCCGACAGGCACGCCTTCGAGACGGGCAACGAGACGGGCCATGCCAAAGGCTTCGTCGTTGGAGACGGTGACGACCTCGTCGTAGATCCCGGTATCGAGGATCTTCGGCGCAAAGCCGGCGCCGATGCCCTGGATCTTGTGCGGCCCGGGATTGCCGCCGGAGAGGACAGGGCTGTCGGTCGGCTCGACGGCGACGATCCTGACGTCGGGCTTGCGGCCCTTCAGCACCTGGCCGACGCCGGTGATCGTGCCGCCCGTGCCGATGCCGGCGACGAAGATGTCGACCTCGCCATTGGTGTCGTTCCAGATTTCCTCGGCCGTCGTCTTGCGGTGGATTTCCGGATTGGCGGCGTTTTCGAACTGCTGCGGAATAATGGCATCCGGCGTGCTCGCGGCCAGTTCTTCCGCCTTGGCGATCGCGCCCTTCATGCCCTTCGGGCCTTCCGTCAGCACCAGCTCGGCGCCCATCAGCGCCAGCATCTTGCGGCGCTCGATCGACATCGTCTCCGGCATCGTCAGGATCAGCTTGTAGCCCTTGGCTGCGGCGGCAAAGGCCAGTGCGATGCCGGTATTGCCCGACGTCGGCTCGATCAGGGTCGTCTTACCGGGCGTGATCTTGCCCTGCGCTTCGAGGCTCTCGATCATCGCCACACCGATACGATCCTTGACGGAGGCGATCGGATTGAAGAACTCGAGCTTCGCGAGCAGGTTCGCCTTCACGCCCTTTTCCTTCGCCAGCTTGTCCAGGCGAACGATTGGCGTGTCTCCGATGGTTTCGGTAATCGAGGAATAGATCCGGCCGCGGCCGGGCTTCTTCATGTCTGCCATGGTACTCTCCCTAGGTTGCACACAAGGTAAGGCGACCGGCCGCGCATGACCAGCGATCAGCCGGTTATTGAGGTGGAGTTTGCGGAATTTTGTTCCGCCGACGGCGCTTGCGGTGGCACGCCGTTGCGATTTCAGACGCCGGTCGATCCGAAGCCACCGGCGCCGCGCGGCGTCGTGCTGGCTTCGGAGCGCTCCATGACCCGCACCTGCGTCACCGGCGCCACCACCATCTGGGCAATCCGCATGCCGCGAGGGACGACGAACGCTTCCTGGCCCAGATTGATGAGCAGCACCTTCACCTCACCGCGGTAGTCGCTGTCGATCGTGCCGGGCGTATTGAGGCAGGTGATGCCGTGCTTGAAGGCCAGTCCCGAGCGCGGTCGCACCTGGGCTTCGAAGCCATCCGGCACCTCGAAGACGAAGCCGGTGGGCACCAGCGCCCGCTCGCCCGGCTGCAGCGTCAGCGGCTCGCCCTCCGCCACGGCGGCCCGCAGGTCCATGCCGGCGGCACCTGGCGTCTCATAGGCCGGCAGCGGCAGGTCGCCGCCGTGCGGCAGCCGGATGAGGGGGACGAGAGGTCCGATGACGTCGCGCATGGCGGGCTCCTTTGTTTCCTCGGTCAATTGCATAACGCCCGTCAAATCGCTAGATACGCGGCAACTCATAGGATTAGCAGATATGGCAGAAAGTCTCGCCGAGGCGGTATCCCGCCGCCGCACCTTCGCGATCATCGCGCACCCGGACGCCGGCAAAACCACGCTCACCGAGAAGCTCCTGCTGTTCGGCGGCGCCATCCAGCTGGCCGGCGAGGTGAAGGCAAAGAAGGATCGCATCCAGACCCGCTCCGACTGGATGAAGATCGAACGCGAACGCGGCATCTCCGTCGTCACCTCGGTGATGACCTTCGAGTTCGACGGCAATGTCTTCAACATCCTCGACACGCCCGGCCACGAAGACTTCGCCGACGACACCTATCGCACGCTGACGGCAGTCGATGCCGCCGTCATGGTGATCGACGCGGCCAAGGGTATCGAGCCGCGCACGCTGAAGCTCTTCGAAGTCTGCCGCATGCGCGACATTCCGATCATCACCTTCGTCAACAAGATGGACCGCGAAGCCCGCGACACCTTCGAAATCCTGGACGAGGTGGAAGAAAAGCTGGCGCTCGACACCGCGCCGATCACCTGGCCGGTCGGTCGGTCCAAATATTTCTGCGGCTCCTACAATCTCGCCGACAATACCTACCGCGGCTCCGACACGCAGGTCGTGCCGACACCGGTCAATGGCCCCCAGAGCGTCGCCGACAACCTTCCGGAAAACGAGCGGGAGGCCTTCATTGGAGAAGTGGAACTGGCGCGCGAAGCCTGCCGTCCCTTCGACCGTCAGGCCTTCCTCGAAGGCCACATGACGCCGGTCTTCTTCGGCTCGGCGCTGCGCAATTTCGGCGTGCGCGATCTCATCAATGCGCTCGGCGACTTTGCGCCGCCGCCGCGCGACCAGGTGGCCGATATCCGTACGGTGAAGGCGGACGAAGAAAAGATGACGGCCTTCGTCTTCAAAATTCAGGCCAACATGGATCCCAACCATCGGGACCGCATTGCTTTCGCCCGCATCTGTTCCGGAAAGCTGGAGCGGGGCATGAAGGCGCGGCTCGCCCGCACCGGAAAGCTGATGGGCCTGACGGCGCCGCAATTCTTCTTCGCCTCGCAGCGCCAGCTTGCCGATACCGCCTTTGCGGGTGACGTGGTGGGCATTCCCAACCACGGCACGCTGCGAATCGGCGACACGCTGACCGAAGGCGAACAGCTCGTCTTCCAGGGCGTGCCGAACTTCTCGCCGGAAATTCTTCGCCGGGTGCGGCTGGAGGATGCGATGAAGGCGAAGAAGCTAAAGGAAGCCCTGCAGCAGATGGCGGAAGAAGGCGTGGTTCAGCTCTTTTCCCCCGAGGATGGCTCGCCGGCCATCGTCGGTGTCGTCGGTGCCCTGCAGCTCGACGTCCTGAAGGAGCGGCTGTCGGCGGAATACACGCTGCCGGTCTCCTTCGAGATGGCCCGTTTCTCCGTCTGCCGCTGGATCTCCTCGGACCAGCCGGCCGAGATGGAGAAGTTCCTGACGGTCAAGCGCGGCGACATCGCCCGCGATCTGGATGGCGATCCGGTCTTCCTGGCGCAGGACGCCTTCTCGCTGCGCTACGAGGCGGAGCGCTATCCGGCCATCAAGATGGTCGCCATCAAGGAGTATCACGTCGCCAAGGCGGCGTGATCTCCCGGTTCGGCCTCTCGGCGTCTTTAACTTCGGCGTGTCCGAAGGCGGGACCTGATCAGGCGAGGTCGGCCAGGAAGTCGTCGCACCAGCGCATCACGTCACGCTCGAGCAGATGCTCCATCATCCGGCCCCAGCGTTCCTGGCGCTCCTCCAGCGACATGCTGAGCCCACGGGCGATGGCGTTCGCCGTGCCCTCGATATCATAGGGATTGACGAGCAGGGCGCCCCTCAGCTCGCGGGCGGCGCCGGCAAACCGCGACAGCACGAGCACGCCCGGATCCTGCGGATCCTGGGCTGCGACATACTCCTTTGCCACCAGGTTCATCCCGTCCCGCAGCGGCGTCACCAGTCCGATCTTTGCCAGCCTGTAGAGACCGGCCAGGACCGGACGACCGATCGAGCGGTTGATGTAGCGGATCGGCACCCAGTCCACCGTTCCGAGCGCGCCATTGACGCGTCCCGCCTGTTCCGCGACCGTTCGCTGCATGGCCTCGTATTCGGGCACCTCGGAGCGGGACTTCGGAGTGATCTGCAGATAGGTGACCTTGTTCTGATAGCCCGGGTTGGACTTGATGAACTGCTCGAAGGCATCGATGCGCTGGGTGATCCCCTTCGAATAGTCGAGACGGTCGACGCCGATGATCAGGTCACGGCCCTCGACGCTCTGGCGCGCCTTGCGCACCATGATGTTGCTCGCTGCCTTCTTTGCAAATTCCGCAAAGGCCGCAGTCTCAATTCCGATCGGATAGTAGCCGCCCTTGAAGGTCCGGTCGTAGGAGGTGAACTTGCCGTCGCCCGACGCCTCGCCGATGCCTTCGCGCACGAGGCAACCGGCAAAATTGGTAAGGTCGTGGTCCGTCTGGAAGCCGACGAGATCGTAGTGCGACAGGCCACGCATGATCTCTTCGTGCACGGGCATCGCAAACAGCACATCGGCAGGCGGCCAGGGAATGTGCAGGAAGAAGCCGATCTTGTTCTTCACGCCCATCTGCCGCAGCTCCGCAGCCAGCGGGATCAGGTGGTAGTCATGCACCCAGATGACATCGTCCTCTTTCAGCATCGGCGCCAGCCGATGCGCAAAGAAGCGGTTGACGCGGAAGTAGCCGGCCATCTCCTTGCGCCCGTATTCGGCAAGGTCGAGCCGGTAGTGACAGATCGGCCAGAGGACGCGGTTGGCAAAGCCTTCGTAGTATTCCTCGACGTCCGTCTTGGTCAGGTCGGTCAGGGCATAGGTGATATTGCCGTGCTCCTGCATCGACAGCGGCTCCGGCTCCCGGGACCCGCTCGACTTTCCGGACCAGCCCATCCAGATGCCACCGCGCTCCTCCAGTGCGGCCTGCAAGGCGACGGCAAGGCCGCCGGCCGGCGCAACGCCGCCCTTTGCCGGCAGGGTGACCCGGTTCGAAACGACCACAAGGCGGCTCAAGAGCGTTTTCCTTTCTGGGATGCATCTTCTGGATTTGGGAGACCGCGCGCCGCATCGGCGATGTCGGCAAGCGCCTGTCGTATGTCTGCCGCGGACGCGACGATGCTTCGGGCTGCCGTGTCTCCCGCGGTCTCTGCGACCCGGATGGAGTACCCGTTCAACTCGTTTACGACCTTGAACATCGCTTCATCCGTCACATCGTCGCCGATGGCGATCGGGCGACGGCCCTTGAAGGGCTCTTCGCTGAGGTAGGATTGCAAGGCTCCGCCCTTGTCGGCGCGGGCCGGGCGGATCTCAAAGACCATCTTGCCGCGCTGAAGCGTGAAGTCCGGGCCGGCCTGTAGGAGGTAATATTCCATGGCCTCTTCCACATCGGCCCGATGCTCCTGCGCCTGGCGATAATGGGCGGCGACAGCGGCTCCCTTGTCCTCGATCAGGACGCCCGGCCATCGGCCGGCGGCGGCCTGAAGCGCACTCTTTACCTCGTCGAACGCATCGGTTGCGGCAACTCGGCTGACCGTGCCGTCAGCCGTCCTGCGTTCTGAGCCATGAAGCCCTGCGATCGGGAACATATGGGGCTGGAAGAGCCGGTCGGCATAGGGCAGCGCCCGCCCGGTCACCAGCGCCAGAGCCCCACCGAGATGACCGGAGACAGAGGTGAGATGGCCAGGAAGGTCGGGAGGCACGACGATGTCGTCAGGAGAGGGCGCAAGATCGATCAGCGTACCATCGATGTCGAGAAAGAGAGCCCAAGTCTGCGGCTCCCGCGTCAGTGTTCTGACGAGCCAGTCCAGTGGTTGAGAGGCGTCCGGGCCGTCGTTCGTCTGTGGCGATTCAGAGTTCAACATGCGGCAGTATGTAGACCAGTGAACGGATGTGGCAAGGCCGTTACGAGCGCGCGAGCGCACAAGGTGCCGATCCTATTCATAAATTCGCCATTAACACCCCGGGGTTTACGGCGTGTTAACCCTCTGCGGCAACTCTGATCAAACGCATTGTGCAAGACGAGACGGAGCTTGAGAACATGTGCCGCTGGGCAGCCTATCGTGGCGATCCGATCTATCTGGAAGAACTTGTCTCGTCTCCCGCACACTCGCTGATCGAGCAGTCGCACTGCGCCACCCGCGCCAAGACGGCTACCAACGGCGATGGCTTCGGCATCGCCTGGTATGGCGATCACCCGGAGCCAGGTCGATACCGCGACATCCTGCCCGCCTGGTCGGACTGCAACCTGCGCAGCCTTGCCCGGCAGATCCGCTCGCCTTTGTTCCTTGCCCACGTCCGCGCCGCAACCCATGGGGCAACCCGCCGCGACAACTGCCATCCCTTCGTCCACGGGCGCTGGTCCTTCATGCACAACGGCCAGATCTCCGGCTTCGACCGCATCCGCCGCCGCATGGAGGCGCTGCTTTCGGACGAGATCTTCGACGCCCGGACCGGAAGCACCGATTCTGAACTTCTCTTCCTGCTGGCGCTCGAGTTCGGCCTGGATCGCGACCCGCATGGTGCCGTCTCGCGCGCCATTGCAACCATCGAAGCCCTGTCGGCCGAGATCTGCGGCGACGTTCTGGTGCGCTTTACCGCCGCTTTCTCGAACGGCGAGGCTCTCTATGCCGTCCGCTATGCGACCGACAGCCGGCCGCCCACCCTCTATGCTGCGCCCCTCGGCAACGCGACGAGCTACTGCCTGGTGTCGGAACCGCTGAACGACGATGTCGACTGCTGGATGGAGGTTCCCGACGGCAGCATCGTCGTCATCGGCGAAGACGGGATGTCGGTAAGCCCGTTTCTGGCAGAGGCGTCGGCGCGCGCAGCCTAGTTCGCCGACAGTCTACTGGCGATGAGCGCTGCCAGCCGCTCGGCCACCTCGTCCTTTGTCATCTCCGGCCAATCCTCAACGCCGCCCATCGAGATGATCTTGACGCGGTTGATCGTGCCACCCATCACGCCGCTCTGAGGTGAGACGTCGTTGGCGACGATCAGGTCGGCGCCCTTGCGATCGAGCTTCTGCCGCCCGTTGGCCTCCACGTCCTGCGTTTCTGCGGCAAAGCCCACCACCAGTTTCGGACGCTGCGGGTGATGGCCGACGGTCTTCAGGATGTCCGGATTTTCCGCCAGTTCCAGCGACGGCGGAGCCTCATCCGCACGCTTCTTGATCTTCTGGTCGGCGGCGGTAACGACCCGCCAGTCGGCGACGGCCGCCACCATGACGGCGATGTCCGTCGGCAGGCGCGAGACGACGGCATCGCGCATCTCCTCGGCCCGTTCCACATGAATCGTCCGTACGCCGGACGGGTCGGGGATGGTGACCGGCCCGGAGATCAGCGTCACATCGGCGCCAAGCCTCGCAAGTGCGGCCGCGATGGCGTGCCCCTGGCGGCCGGAGGACCGGTTGGCGATGTAGCGGACCGGGTCGATCGGCTCGTGGGTCGGTCCAGAGGTCACGATCGCGGTCTTTCCGGCAAGCGGACCGGTTCCAACGCCAAGCAGGCGAACCACTTCGGCGGCAATGTCGAGAGGCTCCGCCATGCGGCCCACGCCGGCTTCTCCGCTCTCGGCCATCTCGCCGCGCATCGGTCCGATCATATGGACGCCATCGGTGCGAAGCGTCTCGATGTTCCGCTTGGTGGCAGCCGCCTCCCACATCTTCGGGTTCATGGCGGGGGCAACCAGGATCGGCCGGTCGCTGGCCAGCAGGATGGTGCTGGCGAGATCGTTTGCCAGCCCATGGGCCATCTTCGCCAGAAGATCGGCGCTCGCCGGCGCGACCAACACAAGATCGCAGTCGCGAGCAAGGCGGATGTGCCCGACGTCCTGCTCGTCCTCCCGCGAAAAAAGGTCCGTATAGACATGCGAGGCGGAGAGCGCGCCGACGGCAAGCGGCGTGATGAGCTCCTGCGCGGCCGCCGTCATCACCGGTCGCACCGAGGCGCCTCGCTCGCGCAGGCGACGGATCAGGTCGAGGCTCTTGTAGGCTGCGATGCCGCCCGAGATGATGAGAAGGATACGTTTGCCGCTGAGGTCCATGGAAGGCTCGCCGTTTAAGTTCGGCGGAAGCTAAGCCTTTGCAGCCGCAGTTGCAATCCGTCGCGCCATGGCGGCCTCCCATGAGGCTAGCCATGGGACGAGGCAGGAGGCGGGTCGAACCCTTCGAACGCGATCATGCCACTAGAGGGCGTAAAGGAAGCCTAGTCCGCCTGCTCGGCCGTCGCCACTGGTGCGGTGGTCAGCTTGAACTCCACCATCTCCTCCGGCGTCAGGTAGTAGAGTCGGTCGGGGGGCGTTTCCAGGGCGTTGATCCAGAGCCCGTTGCCGATGCCCATGTCGTCCAGGTGGCGGGCGATGCGGGCCGTCGTGCTCTGGGCACCGGACATGGCCTGCTCGGGAGAGGGCTGCTCCTGTCCGGCGTTGAAGACCTGGTGGACGCCGAGAATGGCGTCCTCTTCCGCCTCGCGGGCAACCCCGCCGGCAAAGACGAGCGGGCAGGAGGACGCGCAGAGGGCCTTCGTCGCCACTCTCGTGTTCAGCGCTTTTTCCCGGATCAGCGTCGACATCGCCAGCGCGTCGTTGACGGAGCCGCCCGGCGAGTTCAGCGATACCGATTTCACGTACTCGCCGCGTGCGGCGATCTCTTCGGCAAAACGGTCCGCTGCGCCGAGATCGATCGATCCTTCTGCCTTGAGCGTGCCGCCGGGCAGGAGTTCGAAGCGCATCGGCTGGCGCAGGACTTCCGGCGAACTCTCCGGCTCGACCGGCGACGACTGGGGCACACCGTCCGTCAGCGCGGGGGGCAGCACGGGTGCGTCCGTCGTCATCGGATCATGGCCGGGAAGCTCGGCGCTGGCCAGGCTCATTTCCCGCAGGTCGACGAAGAGGAAAACGCCCGCTGCCGCCAGAAGCCCGAAAAATGCGCCGCGCATCAGCAGGCCGTCATCGGCGCGCAGGAAAGCGTCCTTCAGGCGCAGGCCAAGCGATGAAGGTCTCACGCGGGCGGGCCCTTTCGTGGGGTGTTGGACGACATGTCGAGGCTGGTGATGTTGGAGTCCGTGCGGTCAGCCTCGGCCTGGGTCTCGGCGTGCTGCACGGCCTGCTCCACATCGATCCCGTGTCGGCCGAGCGCCCGCTGCACTTCGAGCGCTTCCAGAAGTTCGGCCGCGGTAATCCGCTGCGCGAAGGGCATCCGCTCCTCCTGCCGACGGATCGCACCGTGAACGACGGCGAGGATGAAGACGAGGACGGCGGGAAGCAGATCGATCGAAATCGCGCCCGCCCAGGCGGGAATGAAGTCGGCAGCATAGCGCAGCACGGCTTCTGCGGAGGACAGCGGCACGAAGCGGCGCTCTGCGACAGGTTCACGCGCAAGGATGTCGTCTGCAGCTTGGGAGAGAACCCCGGACTGGGCGGCGACGGATGCCCGGATCGTCTGCATCACCTCGTCCTGGCGATTGGCGAGATCCGCAGCCTGACCGTCGGCAACCGGCGCGATGAAACCGAGCGACAGGTCTTCCGCCGCCCGCTTGACGGAGGGGGCAATCGAGGTCTGTTCCAGCGAGGTGATGACGCCGGAGAGCGCCACGACCTCGGCAGAGAATTCATCGCTGCGCGGCGCCACGGCCCCTGGCGCCGAAACCAGGGTGCGCATGGTCGCAAGATGGCTCCGCCCCTGGTCGAAGAGCGTGGTGACCCGTTCACGGGACGCGATGATGCCGGTCTCGAGCTCGCTGAGCTGCGAGGACATCTGCGACAGAAGCTGGACGACGCTGCCGGAACCGGTCGTTCCCGTCAGCGCGCCGTTCTGGCGTTCGTCCTCCGCAAGCCGCGAAAAACGTTCGGATGTCCGCTGGATGTCCGGGAGCAGGCTTTGCGCCGCCAGCGCGTTCTGATGCGCCTGGTCGAGGTCGGCCGTATAGTCCTGCACGGTCTCCGCGAGATGCTGTTCGAGCGCCGCGGACCCTGCAAGGGCTGCGGCGTTCAGCCAGCTCGACATGGCGATGATCATGGCACAGCCGAGTGCCATTACGCCGATCATGGCGCCGCGGGAGGCAGCGCCGGTGACATGCGGATAGAAGCGCGCCATGTAGGACCAGAAGGCGTAGATCGCGACCGAGACCGAAGCGGAATAGATGATGGCGGCAAAGAAGACGGCGGTCGGCGACCCGTCGAGGAGGCTACGGACCCCGAGATAGGTATAGACGCCGGACGCGAGAGCGAGCACAGCAAGCGCAAAGCGCGTCATGGTTTCGACGGCAAGGACGCCGTCCTGCAAGCGATGCGATGCGCCAAGCGCCATGAAGACCTCCGACAGGAATGAATTCTTAACAAGCTCTGAAGAAGGGGGCAAAATGAAGGCTGTGGCGCGGCTGGCCCCTCCTGGCCGCCAGCCTCACCCGATGGTGAAGACGAGATAGACGAGGCAGAGCGCGATGATCCAGAGCGCGACGCGTCCCGAGCGGCTGTGGCGGGCTTCCGATTTGCCGATCGCCTCCGTGGTCTCCGGATCGAAACGAAGACCGTCTTCGCTCATCCGCACCACCTCGCGGTGCAGCTTCTCGGTCTTTGCGGCAATCTCCGGCAGAGCCTCGGCAAGCTTGACCGCTGCCTTCACGCCATCGCGCAGGTCTGCAACGACCCGCTTGGGCCCGAGGTTGTCGCGGATCCAGTCGCCGACGACCGGCTCGGCGGCCTTCCACATGTTGAAACGCGGGTTGAGAATGCGCGACACGCCCTCGACGACGACCATCGTCTTCTGCAGCAGGATCAGCTCCGGCCGGGTCTCCATCTCGAAAAGATCGGTCACTTCGAAGAGCAGCGCCAGCAGCCGCGCCATGGAGATCGTCTCCGCCGGCTGGCCGTGGATCGGCTCGCCGATGGCCCGGATCGCCTGGGCAAAGCTCGCGACGTCGTGATGCGCCGGTACGTAGCCGGCCTCGAAATGCACCTCCGCCACCCGCAGGTAGTCCCGGGTGATGAAGCCGTAGAGGATTTCCGCCAGGAACCGTCGTTCCTTCTTCCCCAGGCGCCCGACGATGCCCATGTCGACGGCGACGATCGTGCCCGAGGCATCGACGAAGAGGTTGCCCGGGTGCATGTCGCCGTGGAAGAAGCCGTCCCGGAGGGTGTGGCGCAGGAAGGACTGGATCAGTGTCTCCGCCAGGCGGTCGAGATCATGACCGGCGGCACGAAGGCCGTCCAGATCCGCCATCTTGACGCCGTCGATCCACTCCATGGTGATGACGTCGCGTCCCGTGCGTTCCCAGTCCACCGTCGGCACCCGGAAGCCGGGGTCGTTCTTGGTGTTCTCGGCAATCTCCGACAGGGCGGCGGCTTCGAGCCGCAGGTCCATCTCGACCTTGGTGGTCTGCTCCAGCGTCCGCGTCACCTCGACCGGCCTCAGACGGCGGCTGGAAGGAACGAAGCGCTCCTGCATCCGCGCCAGCAGGTACATGCTCTCGATATCGTGGGCGAAGCGTTGTCTCACGCCAGGGCGGACGACCTTGACGGCAACCTTTCGACCGTCGACCTGGGCCGGATGCACCTGTGCGATCGAGGCGGCCGCAATCGGGTCGCCGAACTCTGTATAGAGATCGGAGATCGTGCGGCCGAGCGAACCTTCGACCGCCGACTTCGCGATCGCTGTCGGGAAGTAGGCCATGCGGTCCTGCAGCATGGAGAGGTCCAGCGCCCAGTCGACGCCGACGACGTCAGGCCGCGTGGCGAGGAACTGTCCGATCTTGACGTAGGAGGGGCCTAGCCGGTCGACGGCGCGCGAGAGACGGGTGCTGCGCGCCTCCTTCTTGGCACGAAAGCGTGCAAACGGTTCCGTCAGCGATTTCAGAAGCCCGATGGACGGCGGCATGTCCTGTGTCGGCAGCGCGGACACCACGCCCTCGCGCACCAGAACCCATCCGACCCGCGCGAGGCGAAAATAGGCGCCGACCGTGCTCATGTGCCGCCTCTGGCGCTTACGCTGGCTGCAGTCCTCATCGGCTCAAAGCTTCCAGCCGGAATGAAGGGCGGCAACCCCGCCGGTGTAGTTCGTATAGGTCACCCGCGAGAAGCCGGCATTCCGGATCATGCCTGCGAAGTTGTCCTGGTTGGGGAACTTGCGGATCGATTCCACCAGATACTGATAGGGCTCGCTGTCGCCGGTGATCATCTTGCCGAAGCGCGGGATGGCCTTGAACGACCACTCGTCGTAGATCCGGTTGAGCATGGGCTGGCCAACTTCCGAAAACTCCAGCACCATCAGGCGCCCGCCGCGTTTCAGCACGCGGTAAGCCTCTTTCAGAGCAACGTCGATGTGCGGCACGTTGCGAATGCCGAAGGCGATCGTATAGGCGTCGAAGGAATTTGCCTCGAAGGGCAGTTCCTCCGCATTGGCTTCCACAAAGGTCAGGTGGTCGGAGAGACCTCTCTTGGCGGCGCGCTCCGCACCGACCGACAGCATCGAGCCATTGATGTCGAGCACGATCGCATGGGCCTTGCGGTCCGACGCCTCGACGATGCGGAAGGCGATATCGCCCGTGCCGCCGGCGACATCCAGCACCTTGTAGCTGTCGTCCTTGCGCGGATGCAGCGCCGAGACCAGCGCATCTTTCCAGATCCGGTGCAGACCGCCCGACATCACGTCGTTCATGATGTCGTAGCGCTTGGCAACCTTATGGAAGACATCGTTGACGAGCGGCTGCTTCTCACCCTCAGCCACCTGGCGAAAGCCGTAGGAGGTTTCCATCCCGCCTTCGGCAGAGGTACGCGCTTCACTCATCGGGAACTCCTTGCTCGTCATCTGGCCGGCGACCATAGCGAAATCGGTTGCGCCTCGCTATCTGTGCCGCAGGTGCAAAGGAGCAGTGCGACGTTCGGCCCCGGTCTATAGACCAGGTGTCGAGGCGTTGAAACAGGAAGTTAGTTAGCCATGCCGGAATTGCCAGAGGTGGAGACGGTCAAGCGTGGTCTTGCGCCGGCCATGGAAGGGGCGTCGATTGCGAGGTTGGAGCTGCGCCGCCCGGATCTCCGCTTTCCGCTGCCCGAAAACCTCGCGGAAGCGGCCGCAGGCAGGCGCATCCTGTCTCTGGGGCGACGGGCCAAATATTTGCTCATTGATCTGGAGGGCGACCAGACGATCATTGCGCATCTGGGAATGTCGGGATCCTTTCGGGTGGAGAGCGGCGGGCCCGCTGCAGCGCCGGGAGACTTCCACCACCCGCGCTCCAAGGACGAAAAGCATGATCATGTCGTCTTCCACCTGACGGCCGAGAGCGTCCCCCTGCGGGTCATCTATAACGATCCGCGCCGGTTCGGCTTCATGCACCTCTGGAAGCGCAGCGAGCTCGATACCTATCCCGCCTTCGTCGGCCTCGGGCCGGAGCCCACCGGCAACGCGCTCGATGCCGATTACCTCGCCAGGCGTCTCGCCGGCAAAAGCCAACCGCTGAAAGGCGCGCTGCTCGATCAGACCGTGATTGCCGGCCTCGGCAACATCTATGTCTGCGAGGCGCTGTGGCGGGCTCACCTCTCGCCGCGGCGGAAGGCCGGCACCCTCGTGACGCCGACCGGTCGCCCGAAGAAGGAACTGCTGCTGCTGACCGAGGCGATCCGGGCGGTGATCGCGGACGCGATCCTGGCCGGTGGCTCCTCGCTGCGCGACCACATCCAGACGGACGGCTCGCTGGGCTACTTCCAGCACTCCTTCTCCGTCTATGATCAGGAAGGCGAGGCTTGCAGGACGCCCGGCTGCGGCGGTACGGTCGCGCGGATCGTGCAGGCCGGTCGATCATCCTTCTATTGTGCCGCCTGCCAGAAATGAAGCCGGAACCGGGGAGGGTGCCATGGAACACTTCGAGACACTGCTGGCGGAAAAGCGGGGCAACGTCGGCCTCATCACATTGAACCGCCCGCAGGCGCTGAACGCGCTGAATTCTGCGGTCATGCGCGAACTCGCAGAGGCGCTCGCGGCCTATGACGCCGACGAGGCTGTCGGCGCGATCGTCCTGACCGGATCCGAAAAGGCCTTCGCCGCCGGCGCGGATATCAAGGAGATGCAGCCGGTAAGCTTCGTGGAAGCCTATGTCGGCGACTTCCTGGGCGGCTGGGAGGCCGTGGCCGCAACCCGCAAGCCCCTGATCGCCGCGGTCTCGGGCTACGCCCTGGGTGGGGGCTGCGAGCTCGCCATGATGTGCGATTTCATCATCGCCTCGGAGACGGCCAAGTTCGGGCAGCCGGAGATCACCCTCGGCATCATCCCGGGCATGGGCGGCTCGCAGCGGCTGACGCGTGCCGTCGGCAAGGCAAAGGCCATGGATCTCGTGCTCACGGGACGGATGATGGGGGCCGAAGAGGCCGAGAAGGCTGGCCTGGTGGCCCGCATCGTGGCGCCGGAGCGTCTCCTGGACGAGGCGCTGGAGGCGGCGGCAAAGATTGCCACCTTCTCTCGCGCTGCCGTCCTGATGGCGAAGGAGGCCGTCAACCGGTCCGACGAACTCACGCTTGCCGAAGGCCTGCGTCAGGAGCGCCGGCTCTTCCAGTCTCTCTTTGCCACCGAGGATCAGAAGGAGGGCATGGCGGCCTTCGTGGAAAAGCGAAAGCCGAACTTCGGCAATCGCTGATGTGCTCGGCAGGCGGAGCGGCCAAAATTGCGCGTTGACTGAACCCGCCTTTCAAGCTATATGCCGCGCCACAGTTGGGAAAGCCCGATCACGGCTTCCTCTAATGCTCCTACATTGCTGAAACTAAGGTCGCACACGACCGGCGCGGCAACGGTGGAGTTTGGTTCGAATTCGTAGAGAGGCATACATGGCCAATACAACTTCGGCGAAAAAGGCGACCCGCAAGATCGCTAGCCGTACTGCAGTCAACAAGGCTCGTCGTTCGCGCATGCGCGGTTTCATCCGCAAGGTCGAAGAGGCAATCGCAGCCGGTGACGCAACTGTCGCTGCTGAAGCTCTCAAGGCAGCCCAGCCGGAAATCCAGCGCGCCGCCACAAAGGGTGTTGTGCATGGCAATACGGCATCGCGGAAAGTCTCCCGCCTGGCGTCTCGAGTCAAAGCCCTCTCGGCTTAATTGTCATAATCAAGAATTAGTGAATAGGCCTGGCGGTTCGCCGGGCTTTCTTGATTTGTGCCTATTGCTTCCAATTGTGAATGTCCGTCTCTGCGTTGATGTCAGAGCAGCGACAGAGATAATTGTTAAATTTCAGTGACTTGTGACAGGTGCTTGAGGAAGTGAGGCTTCTCGCTCTCCCCGCTGGATCCCGAAAATGAGTCAAGCTAATTTTTATTTTTCTGGCGATCTGCTGCCTTTTTTGGCTGTCATTTTTCAATGTCATTGATTCGACAGGGATTCTCCTGAGCAGGATTTAGGCGATGCCAAAGTGAGCGCGAGAGTCAACGCTCGCCGATTAATGGCGGGTAAATTTCGCCATTGATCTTGGTCCCTGATCCTGCCTAAATGATCTCAGCAAGGGCACGGGGACAACGACGAAAGAGACCGGTGCCAGTCGCAGCTTCTGCTGTGGAGCACAGTCTCTTTGGACCCTTGCAGCGGGACTGACATCCCGCTCTTCATGTAACCAGCGGTTGTGCAGCGAGAGTCCATCTTGGTCTCACGTGCGGAATCGCCGTGGCCTGATGCATACCTGCATTCGTCCGGGCGTGAAGACTTACCGGTGCAGGGCCATGACGAGGATGGCCTTTTGCCGGGAGAGGAAGAGGACCTTCCTGGAAGGTCGCCGGTATCGAGGCCACACTCACCCTGGCGGTGGATGCGGAGGCGGTGCCGTGATGGGGCAAAGACCGGGCTTCTCATGATGGGAAAGCCCTGTCCTTAGACAAGATCTTTTCTGGCGGCGACGCGAGGCGCTGGCAGATGGAAAAAAATGTGGAAGGCGGCAAATTACATGCAGACGAACATCGTATCGGCACGCGCATCTGGCGATGTGGAGCATGCGCGGCAGGCGCTCGATTCAAAGACGACCCAGGCGGCAGGGGGCATTTCGGACATGAAGCATGAGGCTCTGTTTGAGCGATTCAGCAAGCGTCTGAAGGCGCAAGTCGGTCAGGACGTCTACGCAAGCTGGTTCGGTCGCCTGAAGCTTCATTCCATCTCCAAAAGCGTCGTCCGCCTCACGGTTCCCACGACCTTTCTGAAGTCCTGGATCAACAATCGCTATCTCGACCAGATCACGACCATTCTGCAGGCCGAAGACCCCGACATTCTCAAGGTGGAAATCCTGGTGCGCAGCGCGAGCCGCAGCGCCCGTCCGGTTGCCAGTGAAGACCGCCCCCTGATCGCGGAAGCCGCTCCGTCCGCAGCTGCCCCCATGTCGTTTCCGAGAGGCTCCGCGGCCCGCGAGACGGGCAAGGTTGCGTCCTTTCCAATGTCGCTCGGCACGCGGCCTGCCGCAGCCGGCCCGCTGTTCGGTTCGCCGCTGGATTCCCGCTTCACCTTTGACAGCTATATAGAAGGTCCGTCCAACCGCGTTGCCCTTGCGGCTGCCAAGACAATTGCCGAGGCAGGCGCGGGCGCGGTCCGCTTCAACCCGCTCTTCATCCATTCCGGCGTCGGTCTGGGCAAGACCCATCTGCTGCAGGCCATCGCCAATTCCGCCGTCTCCAGCGCGCGCGCGCCGCGGGTTGTCTATCTGACGGCAGAATACTTCATGTGGCGCTTTGCCACCGCCATCCGCGACAACGACGCCCTGACGCTCAAGGACTCACTGCGCAACATCGACCTGCTGATCATCGACGACATGCAGTTCCTGCAGGGTAAGATGATCCAGAACGAGTTCTGCCATCTGCTCAACACGCTGTTGGACAGCGCCAAGCAGGTGGTCGTGGCCGGCGATCGTGCGCCATGGGAACTGGAATCGCTCGATCCGCGCGTGCGCTCGCGCCTTCAGGGCGGCGTCGCCATCGAAATGGAAAGCCCCGACTACGAGATGCGCTTTGAAATGCTGAAGCGCCGCCTGGAGATTGCGCAGCAGGACGATCCGTCGCTCGATATCTCCGTCGAAATTCTTTCGCATGTGGCGCGCAGTGTCGCCAGCAGTGGCCGCGACCTCGAAGGCGCCTTCAACCAGCTGGTCTTCCGCAAGTCCTTCGAGCCGTCGCTCTCGCTCGAGCGCGTGGACGAACTCCTGGTGCATCTGGTCGGCACGGGTGAAGCCAAGCGGGTCCGCATCGAGGACATCCAGCGCATCGTCGCACGCCATTACAACGTCTCGCGGCAGGAGCTGGTCTCCAACCGCCGCACACGCGTCGTGGTCAAGCCCCGCCAGATCGCCATGTATCTGGCAAAGACCCTGACGCCGCGGTCCTTCCCGGAAATCGGACGCCGCTTCGGTGGCCGCGACCACACGACCGTCCTGCACGCCGTGCGCAAGATCGAGGACCTGATCACCGGCGACACCAAGCTCTGCCATGAGGTCGAGCTGTTGAAGCGACTGATCAACGAAAACAACGCCTGAGAGTTTCTCCCTCCACAGACCAAAAAGCCCCGGCGTGGATCACGCCGGGGCTTTTTGGTCTGTGGAGGGATTGCCTTGTCACCAGGTCTCAGCCCGCGCCAATCCTAACGGAAACGACGTGCGGAGCGCCTTGATCAGCAGGCGAGGTCGGCGACGACGGAATCGAGGATCAGCATGCCGGACGGCGTACAGCGCAGCCGCGAATTGCCGAGCCGTTCGATGAAGCCGTGTTCCAGCAGGGTCTGCTCTCGGACCGGATCGGGATCGCGCCCGGAAAGCTGCTGCCAGCGCGCAAGGTCGACGCCTTCGGTCAGCCGCAGCCCCATCAGCAGCAGCTCGTCGGCCTGTTCGTCGCGTCCAAGCTCTTCCTCGTCCACCATCCCGTGGCCCTGTCTCTCGACAAGCTCGAGCCAGGCTTCAGGGCGCCGTTCCGTGGCGGTGGCAATCTTGTAGGGTCCGCGCGTCAGCCGCCCATGTGCGCCCGGACCGATGCCTGCATAGTCGCCGTAGCGCCAGTAGGTCAGGTTGTGGCGGCTTTCGGCTCCTGGCCGTGCGTGGTTGGAAACCTCATACGCCGGCATTCCGTGGCGGGCGGTGATCTCCTGCGTCGCCTCGTAGAGGTCAGCGGACTCGTCACCGTCCGGCACGATGAGCTTGCCAGCCTTGTGCAGCCCGTAGAAGGGTGTGCCCTCCTCGATGGTCAACTGGTAGAGCGAGAGGTGATCCACGGCGTAGGAGATGGCCTCCTTCAACTCCGCCTCCCAGGCCGCGATCGTCTGTCGCGGGCGGGCATAGATCAGGTCGAAGCTCATGCGCGGAAAGATCTCGCGGGCAAGCTTGATCGCCTTCAGCGCGTCGTCGACATCGTGCAACCGGCCCAGAAAGCGCAGGTCCGTGTTGTTCAGCGCCTGCACGCCGAGCGACACGCGGTTGACGCCGGCGGCCCTGTAGCCGCGAAACCGTTCGGCCTCGACGCTGGAGGGGTTGGCCTCCATGGTGATCTCGATCCCGTCCGGCATATGCCAGTGGCGGGAAATGCCGTCGATCACCGTCTGAACGGTCACCGGGTCCATCAGGGAAGGCGTGCCGCCGCCGAGAAAGACGCTGGTGACGGTCTTGGGGCCGCTCATCCGGCGCATCGTTTCCATCTCGCGCAGCATGGCGGCGGCGAACCGCGCCTGGTCCACCGGGTGATGCCGGACATGGCTGTTGAAGTCGCAATAGGGGCACTTGGCCGCGCAGAACGGCCAATGCAGGTAAATCCCGAAGCCGGGCTCGCCGGTGTCGGGAAGAAGGGGGGCGTCGATGTTCAACGGAGTTCAGGCCTCCAGGCAGGTTTCGACGAAGCGTTTGAAGGCGCGGGCGCGGTGGGACAGGGCTTCCGGTTCGCCGCGCTGCCAGCCGTGCTTTTCATCCGAGCTCATCTCGCCGAAGGTAAGCTCATGACCTTCGGGTTGAAAGACCGGATCGTAGCCGAAGCCTTTGTCTCCCCGTGGTGGCCAGGCGACGACGCCTTCGACCTCGCCGCGGAAAAACTCGGTGTGCCCGTCCGGCCAGGCGAGGCAGAGCACGCTGACGAACCGGGCGGTTCTCTGGTCGGCTCTGACGGCACCGCGTTCGGCCAAAGCCTTCTCGAGCTTTTCCATCGCCATGACGAAATCGCGCGTTCCGTCCTCGCGTTCGGCCCAGTTGGCCGTATAGACGCCAGGCGCACCGTCCAAAGCGTCGATCACCAGGCCGGAATCGTCCGAAAGCGCCGGAAGACCAGACGCCTTGGCGGAGGCCAGGGCCTTGATCGCAGCATTCTCTTCAAACGTGGTACCGGTTTCGTCGGGCTCCTCGAAATTCAGGTCGGCGGCCGATCTGGCGGAAAAGCCGAACGGACCGATCAGCTCGGCGATTTCGCGGATCTTGCCGGCATTGTGGCTGGCAACGACGATGGTTTTTGTTTCAAGCTTTCGCATCAGGATCACCTCAGCCGATCGACCAGAGACCTGGTTCGGCACATTCGAGACTGTTGCCCGCAGGGTCGCGGAAATAGATGGACCGGGCGCCGTTGGGCCAGGTCACGTCGCTCTCAATGCTAATCCCGGCCGCCGTAAGTCTCTCCGCCATGGCGTCGAGATGGTCCCGGGCGACACGGAAACAGGCGTGCCCCGGGCCGTTTGCACCATGCTGCGGTACCTGCAGGGCATTCTCCGGCGGCGGCTTGACCGTCTCCGCCGGATTGAAGATCAGCAGAATGCCGGCGCCGCACCGGAAGAAGACATGTCGGTCGCTGGCACGCAATACGCGCTCGAGGCCGAGCACTCCGCCGTAGAAGGCCTCGGCGGCATCGAGGTCTTCCGCATAGAGGGCGGTTTCCAGGATACCTTCGATCAGCACCGTCACCCGCGCCTCCTGGCTACTGCGCGATCGCCTGCTTCTGCATCGCAACCAGCTCTTCCGTCCCCGCCTTGGCAAGCTTCAGCAGCGACAGGAATTCCTCCTCGCTGAACGGTGCGCCTTCCGCGGTGCCCTGAATTTCGACGATGCCGCCGGTGCCGGTCAGCACGAAGTTGGCGTCGGTCTCGGCGGCGGAATCCTCCAGGTAATCGAGGTCGATCACCGGCTGGTTGGCGAAGATACCGCAGGAGATGGCGGCGACGTGGTCTTTGAGAACCTTGTCGAGCTTCACCATGGAGCGGGCTTCCATCCACTTGAGGCAGTCGTGAAGCGCAATCCAGCCGCCGGTGATGGCAGCCGTCCGGGTGCCGCCGTCCGCCTGGATGACGTCGCAGTCGATCGTGATCTGCTTTTCCCCGAGTGCCGTCAGATCGACGACGGCGCGCAGCGAACGACCGATCAGCCGCTGAATTTCCTGTGTGCGACCGCCCTGCTTTCCTGCGGTGGCTTCACGCCGCATCCGGTCGCCCGTGGCGCGCGGCAGCATGCCGTATTCGGCCGTCACCCAGCCCTTGCCGCTGTTGCGCAGCCAGGCCGGCGGCTTCTCTTCAAGGCTTGCCGTGCAGAGCACATGCGTATCGCCGAACCGGACAAGGCAGGAGCCTTCCGCATGCTTGGAGAAGTTGCGCTCGAAGGAAACCTTGCGCATCTGGTCGGTTTTTCTGCCTGAAGGCCGCATATCGTGCTCCCGAGAGTGTGTAGGCGCCTTCTAAGGGGCCGTCAGGTCATTTGCAAAGGAAAAGGGGCCTTCACAGTGTCCCGCGGCGCCTTGCCAAGGATTTTCCGTTGGCGGAGTGGCGGGGGAAAGACTATATTTTACGTTCAGATGACAATCAGAGGGTTCAAAGCGAACCATGGACTTTATGGCACGAGGGGACAACGCCACCCGGCTGGACGACCGTTCGCGCGAAATATTCCGCCGGATCGTGGAAACCTATCTGGAGACTGGAGAACCACTCGGGTCAAGGAACCTGGCGCGCATCCTGCCGATGTCGCTGTCTCCCGCTTCGGTCCGCAACGTGATGAGCGACCTGGAGGAGCTTGGCCTCATCTATGCGCCGCACATCAGTGCCGGGCGTCTGCCGACCCAGTCGGGCCTGCGCTTCTTCGTCGACGCCTTCATGCAGGTGGGCGATCTTACCGAGGAGGAACGCACGACGATCGAGCGTCAGATCCGCCCGGAAGACCGCGACAGGCCGATGGAAAGCCTGATGAACGAGGCGAGCCGCATGCTGTCGGGCGTCTCCCGCGGCGCCGGCATCGTGATCACCGCCAAGAGCGACCCGGTGCTGAAGCACGTGGAGTTCATCCGGCTGGAGCCGACCAAGGCTCTGGCGGTACTGGTGGGCGAGCACAATCAGGTGGAGAACCGCATCATCGATCTGCCGGCTGGCGTCACCTCCTCGCAGCTGACCGAGGCCGCCAATTTCCTGAACGCGCATCTGAGCGGTCAGACGCTGGTCGAGCTCCGGGGGCAGTTGCAGAAGCTGAAGGCGGAGGTTCAGGACGAACTGACGATCCTGTCCCAGGATCTGGTGGAGCGTGGCTTGGCCGTCTGGTCCGGTAGCCGCGAAGAAGGCAAGCCCAATCAGCTGATCGTCCGCGGCCGTGCCAATCTCCTCGAGGGGATGACTGATGTCGATGATCTCGACCGGCTGCGCATGCTGTTTGACGATCTGGAGAAGAAGGACAGCCTGATCGAGATCCTCGACCTCGCCGAAACCGGGCCTGGCGTGCGCATCTTCATCGGCTCCGAAAACAAGCTGTTCTCGCTGTCCGGCTCGTCGCTGATCGTCGCGCCCTATCGCGATCAGGAGGAGCGGATCGTCGGAGCGGTCGGGGTGATCGGGCCCACCCGGCTCAATTATTCCCGCGTGGTGCCGATGGTGGATTACACGGCCCAGCTTCTTGCTCGGCTCACCCGCCAGCCGCTATAGCCACACAATCCCCTGCCAAGCCTTGATTTTTGAGGTTCAAACCTCGATATCGGGCACGACTTTGTGAACCACAATACCGGAGAAGGTCATGACCGACGAGACAAAGAAGAACGGACCTGACGCGGGCCATAACGAATACGCCCCCGACAACACCGCCGAAGCGGTGGCGTCCGCTCTGCAGGACGCAGCAGCCGACGAGGCGGACGAGGCGACGGCCGTCGAGCCGGATCCGATGGAAGTGTTGAGGGCCGAGAACGCCGACCTGCGCGACCGTTTCCTGCGCATGGTGGCCGAAATGGAAAACCTCCGCCGCCGGACGGATCGCGACGTCAAGGACGCCAAGTCCTATTCGGTTGCCGGTTTCGCACGCGACATGCTGGCGGTCTCCGACAACCTGCGTCGCGCACTGGATGCCGTGCCGGAAGATGTTCGTCAGAATGCCGACCAGGCATTGGCGATGCTTCTGGAAGGGGTGGAACTGACCGAACGCTCCATGCTGTCTGCCCTCGAGCGCCATGGCGTCCGCAAGATCGACGCAGAAGGCCAGAAGTTCGATCCGAACTTCCACCAGGCGATGTTCGAGATCCCCAACCCGGAAGTGCCCAACAACACCGTCCTGCAGGTGGTCCAGGCAGGCTTCACCATTGGTGATCGCGTGCTGCGGCCGGCCATGGTCGGCGTCTCCAAGGGCGGCCCCAAGGCTGACCCTTCGGCAGCCGCCGCCGGGAGCGAAAACGGCCAGGGCTGACACCTTCAGGTCCATGCACAACGAAAACCGCCTGCCACGTCCATGGCAGGCGGTTTTGTTTTGGGCAATCGAAGGGGAAGGATCAGGCCGCGTTGGACGCCTGTTCCTCATTGAGGAAGGCGTAGATCGCCGAGGCAGAATCCGTCTGCCGCAGCTTGTTGACCAGTTCCTGGTCGCGAAGGACGCGGGCAATCCGCGAAAGGGCCTTCAGATGGTCGGCTCCGGCCCCTTCGGGGGCCAACAGAAGAAACACGAGATCCACCGGCTCGTCGTCGAGCGCCTCGAAATCCACGGCACTGTCGAGGCGCGCAAAGACGCCCTTGATCGAAGAGATGCTGCCGAGCTTGCCATGCGGAATGGCGACGCCATGGCCCACCCCGGTCGAGCCAAGGCGTTCGCGCTGCAGGATGACGTCGAAGATCTCCCGCTCCGGCACGCCCGTCAGCTTCGCCGCCTTGGCGGCCAGCTCCTGCAGCAACTGTTTCTTGGAATTCACCTTGAGGGCGGGAATAATTGCATCTTGCTGCAGCAAATCTGCCAAAGCCATTCTCTTCATCCTTTGTGCCACCGCGAGGGCGGAGCGAGCGCTGTTGCCAACGCTCGCCTAGAGATCTGTTAGCCTTTGATATTGGCGGCGTCGATCCAGCCAATATTGCCGTCCTGGCGGCGATAGACGACATTGAGGTCCTCCGTGCCCGGAGCCCGGAACAGGAGGAGGGGTTCGTCGGTCATGTCCAATGCCATCACGGCAGTGGCGACCGACATTGTTCTCAGCTGCTTCGAACTCTCCGCTACGATCGTCGGCGCGAAGTCCTCGGGGACCTCGTCATGATCGTCCGGAACAGCATCCATGACGGTGTATGCAACTTCGGCATGACCATTGCCCTGCGGGCCGGAATGGTGGTCCTTCAGCTTCCGCTTGTAGCGGCGCAGGCGCTTCTCGATGCGCTCCGCGGCTGCGTCGAAGCTCAGTTGCGGATCATTGGCTTCGCCGGCAGCATGCAGGACGACGCCCGTGTCGAGGTGAACCTTGCAATCGCTCGAAAAGCGCGAGCCGGCTTTCTCGACGATGACCTGGCCCGAGTATCCTCCATCGAAGTACTTGGTCACAGCGTCCGAAATCTGAGTCTCGATCCGCTCGCGGAACGATTCACCGATTTCCATCTGCTTACCACTTACACGCACACTCATGGATTTATTCCTTCTTGTCGTGACTTGCGTGTTCCAGTCTACGCCAAGCTGTCCCCTCATCCAAGCGCATCGCAGAGCACGAGAATGAATTTGAGGCCTGGAGACTGAAATTTGGGGATCGTTCTTTTTGCGTACGTTGCAATTGCGGCGCGCTTCTAGCGCCACGCGCCCCGAAAGTCAACGCATCGTTAATATACGTGCCGAATGCCCTGCGAAATAGGGGCAGAACGCTGACGCTACTCGCCGGCGATTCGCAGACATCATACCGCGTTTCGGGACTAAGGGGCACCTCTCGCCGGCACGCGATCAAGTCTGGCCGTCCGCCGCAACGGCCGCGTTGAAATCCGCGAAGAACTGCTGCGCGAGCTTGCGCGATGCGGAATCGATGAGACGTGAACCGAGCTGGGCAAGCTTCCCGCCGACCTGCGCCTTGGCAGCATAACGCAGGATGGTCTCGTCGCCGTCTTCGATCAGGACGACGTCGGCTGCGCCCTTGCCGAACCCTGCAATGCCGCCTTTGCCTTCCCCCGAGATGGTATAGCTTTCCGGAGCATTGATGTTGGAGAGGGTAATCTCGCCGTTGAAGGTCGCGCCGACCGGCCCGATCTTGATGCGGACGGTCGTCACGAGTTCGGTCGGCGACGTCTTCTCCAGGCTCTGGCAGCCCGGAATACACTGCCTGAGGATTTCCGGGTCGTTCAAGGCGTGCCACACCACCTCGCGCGGCGCAGCGATGCGCTCTTCACCGTCAACATCCATGTGGACCTCCTCCCAGATCGTGGGAGAGGACGTTACGGCAGGGGAAAGCGCTTTGCCAAGTGGCGGGTGGATGCTATTTGCACCCAAACCACAAGACAGCTGGAAGAATATGGTCAGGATCAAGGACAAGCGCTCCGACAAGAGGCCGGGAAAGCCTCGGGCATCGGCTACGCCGTCTGGCGCAGCCAGGCCGACGTCGGCTGTCTCGCCTGTAGCAAAGCCGAAGCAGGAAGAGGCAGTGCCGCAGCGTCGCCTGATGACGCGTCAGGGCGATCGCCCTGTCGAGCGCGTCCCGGTGATCCTGGAATCTTCCGGCGCCGGCGATTTTCATCTGGTCGACAGCGGCAATGCCCTGAAGCTCGAGCAATACGGCCCCTACCGGATTATCCGGCCGGAAGCGCAGGCTCTGTGGCAGCCGGCATTGAGCGAGAGTGTCTGGAGCAATGTGGATGCCGTCTTCACCGGCGATACCGACGAGGACGGCATGGGCCGCTGGCGCTTCCCCAAGGAAGCGCATGGCGAGACCTGGCCCCTGTCGCTGCTGGGCGTCGATTTCCATGGGCGCTTCACCTCGTTTCGCCACGTCGGCGTTTTCCCCGAGCAGATCGTCCACTGGGAGTGGATGAAGAAGCAGGTCGAAAATGCCGGTCGGCCGGTCAAGGTCCTCAATCTCTTCGGCTATACCGGTGTCGCTTCGCTGGTGGCCGCGGCCGCCGGCGCGGAGGTCACCCATGTGGACGCTTCCAAGAAGGCGATCGGCTGGGCGCGCGAGAACCAGGCGCTGTCGCGGCTGGAGCGTGCCCCGATCCGCTGGATCTGCGAGGATGCCATGAAGTTCATCCAGCGCGAGGAACGACGCGGCAGCCGCTACGATATCATCCTGACCGACCCGCCGAAGTTCGGGCGCGGCCCGAATGGCGAGGTCTGGCATCTCTTCGAGCACCTGCCGCTGATGCTCAATATCTGCCGGGAGCTCCTGTCGCCCCAGGCCCTTGGCCTGGTGCTGACCGCCTATTCAATCCGCGCCAGCTTCTATTCCACCCATGAGCTGATGCGCGACATCATGCGCGGCGCCGGCGGCGTGGTGGAATCGGGCGAACTGGTAATTCGCGAGGGCGGCCTCGAGGGCAATGACCCCGGGCGCGCGCTTTCCACCTCCCTTTTCAGCCGCTGGATTCCGCAATGAGAGACGAGACACGAGACGGCGGTCCGCGCCGTGTGGGGCAGGTGAAGGAGGTAACGAGCCTCTCCAATCCCATCATCAAGGACATCAAGGCGCTGACCAGCAAGAAGGACCGGGAGCAGACCGGCACCTTCATGGCGGAGGGCCTGAAGCTGGTCATCGATGCGCTGGAGCTCGGCTGGACGATCCGAACGCTGGTCTACGCAAAGGCGGCAAAGGGTAAGCCGCTCGTCGAGCAGGTCGCGGCGAAGACTGTCGCCAAGGGCGGGCTGGTGCTCGAGGTGAGCGAGAAGGTGTTGTCGTCGATCACCCGGCGCGACAATCCGCAGATGGTCGTCGGCATCTTCGACCAGCGCTGGGGCACGCTCGAGGCCCTGGATCCGGCGAAGGGCAAGACCTTTGTCGCGCTCGATCGCGTCCGCGATCCGGGCAACCTGGGAACGATCATCCGGACGGCCGATGCGGCCGGTGCCTCGGGGGTCATCCTGGTGGGAGACTGCACCGATCCCTTTTCGCTGGAGACGGTTCGGGCCACGATGGGCTCCGTCTTCGCCCTTCCGCTGGTCAAGGCCTCCCCGGAGCAGTTTCTGGCCTGGCAGAAGCGGGCCGGCATCGAGGTGGTCGCCACCCATCTGGCCGGTGCGGTGGATTACCGGACGGTGGATTACGTCAAGAAGCCGGTGGCACTTCTGATGGGCAATGAACAGTCCGGCCTGCCGGACAGTCTTGCCAAGGCCGCAGACCGGCTGGTGCGGATCCCCCAGCAGGGGCGGGCCGACAGCCTCAATCTCGCCGTTGCAACGGCGGTAATGCTGTTTGAAGCACGTCGCCATCTCCTGTCTCTGGATGCCGATCGATGACGGGCGCTGCGTCGATTTTCTCGCGGCCGCTGGTTGCTGCCGCCGTTATCCTGATCGCCGTCATCCTTGATCAGGCGATCAAGTTTGCCGTCGAAGCCTATCTTCCGCTTCAGGAAGCCGTGCCGCTTCTTCCGGTGCTGGCCCTCTACCGGACCTACAACCTCGGCGTTGCATTTTCGCTCCTCTCGGGCATGGAGCGGGAGTTCATCATCGGCATGCGTATTGTCATCGTCGGCTTCGTGCTCTGGCTGTGGCGCCGCACGCCGGCCGATCGAACCTGGACCCATCTGGGCTTCGCCCTGATTGTCTCGGGAGCGATCGGCAACCTGATCGACGGCTTTCTCTACGGCCATGTGATCGACTACATCCTCTTCCATACCGGGACATGGTCGTTCGCCGTCTTCAATCTTGCCGACAGCTTCATCTCCATCGGTGCGGGACTGGTGATTCTGGACGAAATCCTGGGGTCAGGAAAGAAGCCTGATTCGGCGTCACGCAGCTGACAATCAGCGAACGAGCCGCTTGTCTTGGCCTGAATTAGTCGGCAAAAGGCCCTCTCGACAGGCGGTTTCCATTGTTACAATCATTGTCATTTTCCTGTCGCGGGATCATGATTATTGACGGTGACTTGAACCGGTAGGGCAGATTGCCATGGCGCTCGAATTCCTGAAGCACGACGTGAACGTAAACCCCAGTCAGTCGCTGTCGGGGGACCAGGCAGGCGATCTGCTGGGCCGGATTGGAAGCCTCGAGACACGCCTCGCCCGCACCGAGCGCGAGGTCAACGCTGCCCAGGCGGTGCGCTACCGGGTGTTCGTCGAGGAGATGAAGGCCCAGCTGCCTGCGGATGCCATGCGCCAGCGCCGTGACTTTGACGCCTATGATGCGGTCTGTGATCACCTCCTGGTTGTGGATCGGTCGATCGACGGCGACATAGAAGATCAGATTGTCGGCACCTACCGGCTGCTGCGCCAGCAGGTTGCGATGGCCCATGGCGGTTTCTACTCGGCATCCGAGTTCGACATCGCCCCGCTGCTCGCCCGCCATCCCGACAAGAAGTTCATGGAGCTCGGCCGTTCCTGCGTGCTGCCCGCCTATCGCACCAAGCGGACGGTGGAGCTGCTGTGGCAGGGCAATTGGGCCTATGCCCTGAAGCACGGCGTATCGGCCATGTTCGGCTGCGCCTCCTTCTTCGGCACCCGACCGGAAGAGCACGCGCTGGCGCTGTCCTTCCTACACCACAATGCCCGCGTGAAGGGCGAATGGCATGTGGCGGCCTTGCCGGACCTCTATCGCGAGATGGACCTGATGCCGGTCGAGGCGGCCAACGCCCGCAAGGCGCTGAACGCCATGCCGCCGCTGATCAAGGGCTACCTGCGGCTCGGTGCCATGATCGGCGAGGGCGCGGTCGTCGACCAGGCCTTCAACACCACCGATGTCCTGGTGGTGCTGCCGATCTCCGCCATCTCCGGCCGATACATCAACTATTACGGCGCCGACGCCGGCCGCTTCGCAAGCTGACGCGAAGGCCGGCGTCGCCAGTCTCAGGTGCCGGCGTTGTAGGCGGCAATCGCGGCCATGTTGACGATGTCGGAGTCCTTGGCGCCCATCGAGGTGATCTGCACGGATTTGTCCAGGCCAACCAGCAGCGGTCCGATGACGGTCGCGGTACCCAGTTCCTGCAGCATCCGCGTCGAGATCGATGCGGAATGGATCGCCGGCATGACGAGCACATTGGCCGTGCCTGACAGACGGCAGAACGGATACTGCTCCATGCGGTGCGGATTGAGTGCCACGTCCGCGGCCATTTCCCCGTCATATTCGAAATCCACCCGCCGCTTGTCCAGGATCCTCACCGCCTCGCGCACCCGCTCCGAGCGCTCTCCCGTGGGCTGGCCGAAGGTGGAATAGGCGAGCATCGCCACGCGCGGTTCATACCCCATGCGGCGGGCGACCCGTGCGGCCTCCACGGCAATATCGGCCAGTTCCTCGGCCGTCGGCATGTCGTGGACGGCGGTATCGGCAACGAACACGGTCCGGCCGCGCGACAGCGCAAGCGAGACCCCGATCACCCGGTGTCCCGGCTTCGTATCGATGCAGCGGCGCACGTCCTGGAGTGCTGAGGCATAGTTGCGGGTGGTGCCGGTCACCATCGCGTCGGCGTCGCCCACCGCGACCATGGTGGCCGCAAAGTGATTGCGGTCATTGTGGATGAGCCGCTGCACGTCGCGCAGGAGGAAACCCTGCCGCTGCAGCCTTTCGTAGAGGTGATCGATATAAGCCTCGACCCGGGTGGAGATGCGGGCGTTGACGATTTCGATGCCGGGGCGATCGAGGTCGATACCGGCCTTCTCCGCGGTCGTGCGGATGACATCGTCGCGGCCCAGCAGGATGGCCGTTCCAAGCCCGTGGTGGGCAAAGGAAACCGCCGCCCGCATCACCTGCTCCTCTTCGGCTTCCGCAAAGACGACCCGCTTCGGGAAGCGCCGCACGCGCTCGTAGATGCCCTGCGTGGTCGCGGCCATCGGATCGCGGCGGGCCGAAAGCTCTCGGCCATAGGCGGCGAGATCGGTGATGTTGCGTCGGGCGACGCCGCTTTCCATGGCCGCTTCCGCCACCGCGACCGGGATCGCCGAGATCAGTCGCGGGTCGAACGGAACCGGGATGATGTACTGCGAGCCGAACCGCGGCCGGTTGCCCTGGTAGGCGGCGGCCACATCGTCGGGCACGTCCTCGCGGGCGAGATTGGCAAGCGCCCGCACGGCAGCGATCTTCATCGCATCGTTGATCTGGGTCGCGCGCACATCAAGCGCGCCACGGAAGATATAGGGGAAGCCCAGCACGTTGTTGACCTGGTTCGGATAGTCCGAACGCCCGGTCGCCATGATTGCGTCGTCGCGGATGCGGGCCACCTCCTCGGGCGTGATCTCCGGATCCGGATTGGCCATCGCGAAGATGATCGGCCTGTCCGCCATCGAGCGGATCATTTCCTCGGAAAAGGCGCCCTTCTGCGACAGGCCGAACACCACGTCGGCACCCTTCATCGCCTCTTCCAGCGTCCGCTTGTCGGTCTTGGCGGCATGAGCGGATTTCCACTGGTTCATGCCCTCGGTGCGGCCCTGGTAGATGACGCCCTTGGTATCGCAGAGGATGATGTTTTCGGCAGCGAAGCCCATCGCCTTGATGAGCTCCATGCAGGCGATGGCGGCCGCACCCGCGCCGTTGCAGACGAGCTTCGTCGTCGTCAGATCGCGGCCCGTCAGTTCCAGCGCATTGATCAGACCGGCTGCGGCGATGATCGCCGTGCCGTGCTGGTCGTCATGGAAGACCGGGATGTCCATGAGCTCGCGCAGGCGGCTCTCGATGATGAAGCACTCCGGCGCCTTGATGTCTTCCAGGTTGATGCCGCCGAAGGAAGGCCCGAGGAAGCGCACGCAGTTGATGAACTCGTCGACATTCTCCGTGTCGACCTCCAGATCGATGGAATCGACGTCGGCGAAGCGCTTGAACAGCACCGCCTTGCCTTCCATCACCGGCTTCGAGGCCAGCGCCCCGAGATTGCCGAGGCCGAGGATCGCCGTGCCGTTGGAGATGACGGCCACCATGTTGCCGCGCGTCGTGTAATCGTAGGCGCAGTCGGGATCGGCAGCGATGGCCTTCACCGGCACCGCTACGCCCGGCGAATAGGCCAGCGACAGGTCGCGCTGCGTCGCCATCGGCTTCGTCGGGTTGATTTCCAGCTTGCCGGGGCGTCCTTCGGCATGGAACGCAAGGGCTTCCTGTTCGGTAACGGAAGCCCGCGATCGGGTGATCTTGTCGTTCATGGCAAAGCTCCTCCAGCTTTTTGTGGGCAGCCAACCTCCTGGCTGCGGTATCGGTTGTCTTTCAGGGGCCATCATCGATAGAGTCGGCCATCAGCTTCCGCAACAGAAAATCGGCCCGTGACCCAGCACCAACGCTTCGCCATTGACGCCCTGACGGCCGCCGAGCTTGCCTCGGACGAGAGCCGTGCGACGGCAACGCCGATGATGGAGCAGTACATCGAGATCAAGGCGAACAATCCGGGTTCACTGCTCTTCTACCGCATGGGCGACTTCTACGAGCTGTTCTTCGAGGATGCGGTGGAGGCCGCCCGCGCGCTGGGGATCACGCTGACGAAGCGCGGCCAGCACATGGGGCAGGACATCCCCATGTGCGGCGTGCCGATCCACGCTGCCGACGATTACCTGCAGAGGCTGATTTCACTCGGCTTCCGCGTTGCCGTCTGCGAGCAGGTGGAAGACCCGGCCGAGGCCCGCAAGCGTGGCTCCAAATCGGTGGTGAAGCGGGACGTCGTGCGGCTGGTAACCCCCGGCACGCTGACCGAGGACAAGCTCCTCTCGCCGTCGGAATCCAACTACCTGATGGCGCTCGCCCGCATTCGCGGCACGTCGGAGCCGCTGCTGGCGCTTGCCTGGATCGACATCTCCACGGGCGTCTTCCGGCTGGCGGAGACGGACCAGTCGCGGCTTCTGGCCGATATTCTGCGCATCGAGCCGCGCGAACTGATCGTGCCCGACACGATGTTCCACGACCCGGACCTGAAGCCGGTGTTCGACGTGCTCGGCAAGGTGGCGGTGCCGCAGCCGGGCGTCCTCTTCGACAGTGCCAGCGCCGAAGGCCGCATCACCCGCTATTTCGGTGTCGGGACACTGGACGGCTTTGGCAGTTTCTCGCGTGCCGAGCTTGCCGCAGCCTCGGCCGCCATCGCCTATGTCGAGAAGACGCAGATTGCCGAGCGGCCGCCGCTCGCCATCCCCGAGCGCGAAAGTGCCGCCTCGACGCTCTTTATCGATCCGGCCACCCGCGGCAATCTGGAACTGACCCGGACGCTTTCGGGGGATAGGGACGGGACGCTTCTGAAGGCGATCGACCGCACCGTGACCGGCGGCGGTGCCCGCCTGCTGGCCGAGCGGCTGATGTCGCCGCTGACCGATCCGGAGCCGATCAACCGCAGGCTGGATTCGATCTCCTTCCTTCTGGGCGAGCCGTCGCTCTGCTCGGACCTGCGCGCGTCGCTGAAGCAGGTGCCGGACATGCCGCGTGCCTTGTCGCGCCTGGCGCTCGACCGTGGTGGTCCGCGGGATCTCGGCGCCATCCTGCATGGCCTCGAAGCCGCGCGGGCGGTTGTCGACGATCTCGAGAAGGTCATGCTGCCGGAGGAACTCGGCCAGGCGCTTGCCGATCTGAGAGCTTTGCCATCGGCGCTTGAGCGACAGCTGAGCGACATGCTCGCCGACGAACTGCCGCTTCTGAAGCGGGACGGCGGGTTCCTGCGCGACGGGGCCGATGCCGAACTCGACGAGGTGCGGGCGCTGCGCGACCAGTCGCGCCGCGTCATCGCCGGCCTGCAGCTGCAATATGCCGAAGACACCGGCATCCGGTCGCTCAAGATCAAGCACAACAATGTGCTCGGCTATTTCATCGAAGTCACCGCCGGCAATGCCGGACCGATGACCGACAGTCCGGAAGGCAAGGCCCGTTTCATCCATCGCCAGACCATGGCGAACGCGATGCGCTTTACCACCACCGAACTCGCCGATCTGGAAAGCCGGATTGCCAATGCCGCGGATCGCGCCCTGGCGATCGAACTCTCGGCATTCGATCGCATGGTCGAGGCGGTCACGGCAGAAGCAGAAGCGATCAAGAAGGGCGCCCGCGCCATTGCGGAAATCGATGTCGCCGCCGGTCTGGCGCTGCTGGCCGAGGAATGGGGCTATCACCGTCCGACGGTGGACGCCTCGCGGATGTTTGCCATCGAAGGCGGCCGCCATCCGGTGGTGGAACAGGCGCTGCGGCGCAAGTCGGACGGACCCTTCATCGCCAACGACTGTGATCTTTCCCCCTCGGGCGACGGCGAGTTCGGAGCGCTTTGGCTGCTCACCGGCCCGAACATGGGCGGTAAGTCGACCTTCCTGCGCCAGAACGCGCTGATTGCCATCCTCGCCCAGATGGGCTCCTTCGTGCCGGCAGCCTCCGCCCATATCGGCGTCGTCGACCGCCTGTTCTCGCGCGTTGGCGCCTCCGACGATCTGGCCCGCGGACGCTCCACCTTCATGGTGGAAATGGTCGAGACGGCAGCAATTCTCAATCAGGCGAGCGATCGTTCGCTGGTCATCCTCGACGAGATCGGCCGCGGCACGGCAACCTTTGACGGCCTGTCGATCGCCTGGGCCGCCGTCGAGCACCTGCATGAGGCCAACCGCTGCCGCGGGTTGTTCGCCACCCACTTCCACGAGCTCACCGTGCTGTCGGAGAAGCTCAACCGGCTGTCGAATGCAACGATGCGGGTGAAGGAATGGGACGGCGACGTCATCTTCCTGCATGAGGTCGGTCCCGGTGCCGCCGACCGCTCCTACGGCATTCAGGTGGCAAGGCTCGCCGGCCTGCCGGCCTCCGTCGTCGCCCGCGCCCGCGATGTTCTGACCCAGCTGGAAGATTCCGACCGCAAGAACCCTGCCAGCCAGCTGATCGACGACCTGCCCCTCTTCCAGGTCGCCGTCCGCCGCGAGGAACAGAAGAAAGCCGGCCCGTCCAGGATCGAGGAGGCGCTGAAGGCGATCAACCCGGACGACATGACGCCGAGGGATGCCTTGGACGCGCTCTATGCGCTGAAGAAGCAGCTGCGCAACTAGCGCTCGAGGAAGCTCCTTGTGAAGGTCCTCCCGAAGAATGTCGCCGCCACCGTGTCCCCGCCAGCCTTGGCCGGACGGGTGACGAGAACGGATTCAGCGGCCGCAGGGTGAGGTGGCTGGTACGTCATCCAGCGCGCGTGCCGGCCTCGAAGGCATCGGCTGGATCTGCGATGGCGAAGATTGCCAGCAGTGGAATGATGAGGTGGCGAGGACGCATTTTCAGGACTCTGTGATGTTTTTCGTGCCATCCGAATGGAGCCCTGTCCCTCCTGCCATTCGACTTGAAACGTGATAAAGGCCTCCAAGATCACGATTAAGGTCCCCGCTAGAGAGGTCGCTGGTGCTATCCGTCCCCTTGCCCTTTCTCGCCGGCCTTACCTTCGCTCTGGTGCTTCACCGCAGCTTGCGCCATGTCGCCGTTCCAGGGACACGCCTCTACTTCAACCTGTTCCTGGTACTGTATGCGCTGCAGGGCGTGGGAATCGGTCTGCGCTTCGGGTATGGCATCGAAACCCTGGCGCCATTCCTGCCCGTCTCGGCCGCTGCAATGCCGCCGCTTGCTTTCCTTGCCTTTCAGGCTCTGACGACGCAGCGGGTGGTGTCGCAATGGGTACATCTTGCGGCCCCGGCTGCCGTTGCCATGGCCGTATGGGCGAACCGCAATCTCGTCGACCCGCTGCTTCTTGTTATTTTCATCTCCTATGGAGCCTTGCTTTACCAGATGACGCGCACCGGCGGCGAGGTGGCGGTGGAAAGGGCACCTTTCCACCGCGTTACCGCCGTTCTTCGGGCAGCACGCCTGACGGCCGGGCTCATGCTCTTCTTTGGCGCCAGCGACGGGCTGCTCTGGCTCTACGCCAGCCGCTATGGCAACTCCGGAGTGCCTGTCGCCGTCAGCCTGATGAACCTTGCGCCGATCCTGGCAGTCCTCGTCTACTATCTGGCAGCCGGTGACGACGCTTCGGCCGGTGGAGCGACGGCCGCCACGGCCAAAGTGTCTGACGACGACCGCGAGATTGTCGCCAAGGTAGGGGCGGCGCTTGAGGACCGGAAACTCTACAAGCGGGATGATCTCAGTCTGACGAAGCTTGCAAGGCAGGCAGGCGTGCCGGCACGGAATGTTTCCGCTGCCGTGAACAGGGCAACGGGCCTCAACGTATCGCAGTTTGTAAACGGGTATAGGGTTGCCGAAGCGTGCCGTCTCCTGCAGGAGACGGACATGTCCTCAACCCAGGTCATGCTGGAATCGGGTTTCTCCACGAAGTCCAACTTCAACCGGGAGTTCCGCCGCATCACCGGCCAAAGTCCCTCGGAATATCGCAGCCGGTGCCGTGCGAAAGAGGCTGCAAGCCGGTGAAACAGACGCGGTAACGTGTCACAAGACGAAAAACGACTTTGAAAACTCGGCAATGATAAACATTGTCCAGCATCCCCCGGAGCGGATATAGCCTGCCCGGGGTTGGCATCAGCAGGACGACATGGCGACAGACGTGAACGACTTCTCCGACATTCTCGATGTGGACCAGTTGCGGGCGCAATGCCGGGCGGTGGTCAAGGACGACAGCCAGACGATGCTGGAGATGCGTGCGGCCCTGCTCGCCATCCTGCGCAAGGCAAGCACCGAGAGCCGCAGCACAATCCGCAGCCTGCTCGACAAGGACGGCGGCGGGCTCGCCTGCGCGCGGCGGCTGTCCTGGTTGCAGGACCAGCTGATCCAGGTCCTGCACGAGACGATCGCCGAGAAGGTCCAGCCGGAGGCGACGCGGGTTGCCGTCGCCGCCGTCGGCGGCTACGGCCGCGATACGTTGGCGCCGGGGTCAGACATCGATCTTCTCTTCCTGCTGCCGGCGAAGAACTCCGAGGCGATGCGCAAGGCGGTGGAATTCCTGCTCTACGTGCTCTGGGACATGGGCTTCAAGGTCGGCCATGCCACCCGCACGGTCGAGGAATGCATCCAGCTGGCCAAGACCGACATGACGATCCGCACGGCGATTTTGGAAAGCCGCTACATCTGCGGCGACGAGGCCCTGGTCGCCGATCTGGAGAAACGCTTCGACACGGAGATCGTCGCCGGCACCGGCCCGGAATTCGTGGCAGCCAAGCTCGCCGAGCGCGACCAGCGCCACCAGAAGGCGGGCGATACGCGCTATCTGGTCGAGCCGAACGTCAAGGAAGGCAAGGGCGGCCTGCGCGACCTGCACACGCTTTTCTGGATCTCGAAATACTACTACCGCATTCGCGACGCGGAGGAACTCGTCAAGCTCGGCGTCCTGTCGCGACACGAGTGGAAGGTCTTCCAGAAGTCGGACGATTTTCTCTGGGCCGTGCGCTGCCACATGCACTTTCTGACCGGCAAGGCGGAGGAGCGGCTGTCATTCGACATCCAGCGGGAGATCGCGGAAAGCCTCGGCTACCACACGCGGCCGGGCCTGGCGGCCGTCGAACGCTTCATGAAGCACTATTTCCTCGTCGCCAAGGATGTCGGCGATCTGACCCGCATCTTCTGCGCCGCGCTCGAAGACGAGCAGGCCAAGGAGGCGCCAGGGCTGAAGAACGTCATCTCGCGCTTCACCAAGCGCGTCCACAAGATCCCGGGAACCGTGGATTTCGTCCAGGACCGCGGCCGCATCACGCTGGCCGATCCTGACGTCTTCAAGCGCGATCCGGTCAACATCATCCGGCTTTTCCACGTCGCCGACATCAACGATCTGGAGTTCCACCCGGACGCGCTGAAACGCGTGACGCGCTCCCTGTCGCTGATCACCGACGAGGTGCGCGAGGACGAAGAAGCCAACCGCCTGTTCCTGTCCATGCTGACCTCGCGGCGCGCTCCGGCGCTGATGCTGAGGCGGATGAACGAGGCGGGCGTGCTCGGCCGCTTCATTCCGGACTTCGGGCGGATCGTCTCAATGATGCAGTTCAACATGTATCACCACTATACGGTGGATGAGCACCTGCTCCGCTCGGTGGAAGCGCTGTCGGAGGTCGACCAGGGCAAGGCTGCCGACATTCATCCGCTGGCCAACAAGCTGATGCCCTCCGTCGAGGAACGCGACGCGCTCTATGTCGCGGTGCTGCTCCACGACATCGCCAAGGGGCGACAGGAGGACCATTCCATCGCCGGCGCCCGCATTGCGCGCAAGCTCTGCCCGCGCCTCGGTCTGAACGCGAAGCAGACGGAACTGGTGGTCTGGCTGATCGAAGAGCATCTGATCATGTCGATGACCGCCCAGACCCGCGATCTGCATGACCGCAAGACGATCACCGATTTCGCCGAGAAGGTGCAGTCGATGGATCGGCTGCGGTTGCTGCTGATCCTGACGATCTGCGACATTCGCGCCGTCGGTCCGGGCGTCTGGAACGGGTGGAAGGGCCAGCTGCTGCGCACCCTCTATTACGAGACCGAGCTTCTGCTCTCCGGCGGCTTTTCGGAGGTCTCGCGCAAGGAGCGGGCAAAGCACGCGGAGGAGGAGCTTTTCCAGGCCCTGTCGGACTGGAGCCAGAAGGACCGCCGCGTTTATTCGACGCTGCACTACCAGCCCTATCTGCTCTCGGTGGCCCTCGACGACCAGGTCCGGCATGCCCACTTCATTCGCGACACCGATAGGGCCGGGCATGTGCTGGCGACCATGGTGCGCACGCACTCCTTCCACGCCATCACCGAAATCACCGTTCTGGCGCCGGACCATCCCCGGCTGCTGTCGATCATCGCCGGCGCCTGTGCGGCGGCGGGCGCCAATATCGCGGACGCGCAGATCTTCACGACGACGGATGGCCGGGCGCTCGACACGATCCTCATCAACCGCGAGTTTGCGATCGACGAGGACGAGACGCGCCGGGCGGCAACCATCGGCAAGATGATCGAGGACGTGCTGTCGGGCAAGAAGCGGCTGCCCGAGGTCATCGCCACTCGCGCCAAGGGCAAGAAACGCAACAAGACGTTCCACATCCCGCCATCGGTGATCCTCTCGAACGGCCTGTCGAACAAGTTCACGGTCATCGAGGTCGAGTGCCTCGACCGAACCGGCCTTCTGGCGGAGATCACCGCCGTGCTGGCCGACCTGTCGCTCGACATCCACTCCGCCCGCATCACCACCTTCGGCGAAAAGGTCATCGATACCTTCTATGTCACAGACCTTCTGGGCTCGAAGATCACCAATGAAAACCGCCAGGGCAATATCACGGCGCGGCTGAAGGCGGTGATGAGCGAGCAGGAGGACGAGCTGAGGCGCGGCATGCCGTCCGGCATCATCGCTCCGGCACCGGCGCCTAATCGGCGCGCACAGACGGCACAGCGCCGGCCAAAGGCGGCGGAAGCATGAGCCTCGTCAGGAAGTTTGCGACCGTCGGCGGTGCCACGCTGGGCAGCCGCCTGTTCGGCTTTGCCCGTGAGACGATGATGGCGGCGGCCCTCGGGACCGGCCCCATGGCGGACGTCTTCTATGCCGCCTTCCGTTTTCCCAACCTGTTTCGACGCCTCTTTGCAGAAGGTGCCTTCAACGCCGCCTTCGTGCCGCTGTTCTCGAAGGAGATCGAGACCAATGGCGTGGATGGCGCCAGGCGGTTCTCCGAGGAAGTCTTCGGCGTCCTCTTCTCGGTGCTGATGCTGATCACCATCGCCATGGAACTCGCCATGCCCTGGCTGGTCGACTGGATCATTGCGCCAGGCTTCGCCGACGATCCGGAAAAGTCGGCACTGACTGTCCGGCTCGCAGCGGTGATGTTCCCCTACCTGATGTGCATGTCGCTGACGGCGATGATGAGCGGCATGCTCAACTCGCTGCATTATTTCTTCGCGGCAGCCATCGCGCCGGTTTTCCTGAACATCGTGATGATCGCGGCCCTGGGCTACGCCTGGTGGAGCGGCGCGGATGCCTTGTTGACAGCATGGTATCTATCCTGGAGCGTCCTGGTGGCCGGCGTCCTGCAGCTCTCCGTCGTCTACTTCGGCGTCCGCCATGCGGGTATCCGGATCGGCTTCCGGCGGCCTCGGATGACGCCCAACGTCAAGCGGCTTCTCGTTCTCGCCGTCCCTGCTGCCATCACCGGCGGCGTCACGCAGATCAACCAGGTGATCGGCCAGGCTATTGCCTCGACCAAGGACGGTGCCATTGCGGCGCTTCAGTACGCTGACCGCATATACCAGCTGCCCTTGGGCGTGGTCGGCGTCGCGGTGGGGGTCGTGCTGCTTCCCGAACTGTCGCGCGCGCTGAAGGGCGGGCACATGAAGGAGGCGGCGGGTATCCAGAACCGTTCGCTCGAATTTGTGCTGTTCCTGACCCTGCCGGCGGCGGTCGGCCTCTGGATCCTGTCCGAACCGATCATTCGCGTGCTCTACGAGCGCGGTGCATTCTCGGCGGAAAACTCCGCGGTCGTGGCTTCGATTCTGGCGGTGTATGGGATCGGCCTTCCGGGCTTCGTCCTGATCAAGGCGCTGCAGCCGGGATTTTATGCGCGCGAAGACACTCGCACGCCGATGCGCTTCACGATCGTATCGGTGGTCGTCAACTCTGTCCTGGCGATCGCGCTTTTCCCGATCCTTGCCGAACAGGGCATTGCCACCGCCGAGGCCACGGCGGGCTGGATCAATGCCACGCTTCTCTTCTCCACGCTGCTGTGGCGAGGGGACCTGCCGTGGGAATGGGCGCTGCTGAGGCGGACACTGCTTCTACTGGTCTCTGCAGGCGTGATGGGGGCGGCGCTGGTCTATGCCCTGCCATATGCGGCGCCGTGGCTCGCGCCGGAGGTGTCGCTCCTGCAGCAGGTGGCCGCGCTGGCCTGTCTGCTGGCGTTCGCAATGCTGGTCTATTTCCCGGTCGCCTTTGTCATCGGCGGTGCCGACAGCGGAATGATCCGCCGGAACCTCAAGCGCAAGCCGCCGAAGGTCTAAAGTCTACTTCCGGCGACCGCAGTGGGCCCAGCGACGCTTCGGGCCGATGTCGACATGCACGAGGCCGTTGCAGTATCGACCGATCCCGCCAATGCCCGGTGCGGAGGCCGCGGCGGCAAGAATGGTCTTCTCGGAGATCCCCGGCACCCGGATGTCGGCTGCGTAACAGTGGCTGTGCTGCGAGCGGCCGGATCGGGGTCTGTGCCCGGACGTGACCATCGGCTTCTTGCCGGTCTGGACCGCGATATGGGCCAGGATTGCTTTCAGCTTGTTCGGAAAGCAACTCGTCCTGACGCTTACCCGCTGGACCGTATAGGCAGCGGTGTAGTCGTGCTTGAAGATGTTGCCACGACGCTTCTGGCTGTTGTCGGCTTCCGCAATCCCGCTCATGCCAAGCGAGAGAAGAGAGGCAAGCGCGACACGATAAATAATGCGCATGGTATCCCCCACAATAGGCCCGAGATCATCCGGGCCGGCTTTGGTGCGGCGGAAAATCGTTCCAGAACGTGGCGCAAATATGGAGGTTTGTTGCTGGCGCGTATGGTTAAGTCTTTGCTGCAATGCATCCTGCCGGCAGGAAAGTCGATCGCGCGGGGTAGAACATTCCAAAGTCCCTTACGAATCAGGCTGATCGGAATTGATAGGAAGCTATGCAGAAGCGCGAGGAAAAGCGTACCCTCTTGCTCTGAAAATATGCAGGAATGCCGTTCCAAAAGCTTCTGGCGAAGCAGGCGCACCGTCGCCCACCTCGAAATGTGACGAAAATAAGACAGAATTGAGCGATTGAGGCCTTGGCACGACCCTCGCCTCCACTTGATCGGGCAGGCGGCGGCGTGCATAAGCGCCGTCGTTAGCAACATGGCCTTTCGGCCTGGGGCCCTCCACCAGCCTATTGAGGACACCATGACCACCTTCCAGCCGCTCGTCTTCTCGGGCGTCCAGCCGACCGGGAACCTGCACCTCGGCAACTATCTCGGCGCCATCCGCAAATTCGTGGCGCTGCAGGAGAACAACGACTGCATTTATTGCGTCGTCGATCTGCATGCCATCACCGCCCAGCTCGTGCACGATGACCTGCGCAACCAGATCCGCTCCATCGCGGCCGCGTTCATCGCGTCGGGCATCGATCCGGTCAAGCACATCGTCTTCAACCAGTCGGCCGTTCCGCAGCACGCGGAACTTGCCTGGATCTTCAACTGCGTGGCGCGCATCGGCTGGATGAACCGCATGACGCAGTTCAAGGACAAGGCCGGCAAGGACCGCGAGAACGCCTCGCTGGGCCTGCTTGCCTATCCGAGCCTGATGGCCGCGGACATTCTCGTCTACCGCGCCACCCATGTTCCCGTCGGCGACGACCAGAAGCAGCACCTCGAGCTGGCCCGCGACATTGCCCAGAAGTTCAACATCGACTTCCAGCAGAAGATCCGCGAAACCGGCACCGGTGTCGACATGGTTGTCGGCGAAGAGCCGATCCATGGCTATTTTCCTTTGGTCGAGCCGCTGATCGAAGGTCCGGCGCCGCGCGTCATGTCGTTGAAGGACGGTACGAAGAAGATGTCGAAGTCCGACCCCTCGGACCTGTCGCGCATCAACCTGATGGACGACGCCGACACCATCCTGAAGAAGATCCGCAAGGCTAAGACCGATCCGGATTCGCTGCCGAGCGAGGTCGAAGGCCTGAAGGGGCGTCCGGAGGCCGAGAATCTCGTCGGCATCTATGCGGCGCTCGCGGACCGCACGAAGGACGACGTCCTGCAGGAGTTCGGCGGCCAGCAGTTTTCCGCCTTCAAGCCGGCGCTTGCCGATCTTGCCGTCCACGTGCTTTCCCCCATCACAGAGGAAATGCGCCGCCTGATGGGCGATACGACCCACATCGATGCCATTCTGCGCGATGGCGGGGAACGGGCAAGGGCAAGGGCCGAGAAGGTGATGGCGGAAGTCTTCGACATCATCGGCTTCCTGCGCTGATTGTGTCTGATGGCCGCAGAGGGGCCGGTTTTCATTTTCCGGCTTTGGTATAAATTCCGCTGCTCGACCCATCGGGTCGAGATCGGGGAGGAAGAGAGCTGCCATGGTATCGAAACGACTTTCGCGCCTTGAGGGGCATCGCCGCAAGTTCATGGCCGTCATCGACGGCACGCCCGAATGCGAACGCGCCGTCCACTATGCCGGGCGGCGCGCCAAGAACTCCAACGGCGGACTCGTCCTGCTGTACGTCATCCCGGAAGGGGATTTTCAGCAGTGGCTGGGCGTAGAGGCGATCATGCGCGCGGAAGCCCGCGAAGAAGCCGAGGCCATCATGGCCAAGGCGGCCCAGAAGGTGCGCGAGAGCATCGGCACCGATCCGGAGATCGTCATTCGCGAGGGCAATGCCACGGAGGAGATCAACAGCCTGGTGGAAGAAGACCGGGACATCGCCATTCTCGTTCTCGCGGCAGCCTCTGCAAAGGAAGGGCCCGGCCCTCTGGTTTCGGCCATCGCCGGTCGCGGCGCAATCTTCCCCATCCCGGTCACCGTTCTTCCCGACAGCCTCACGGATGAGGAAATCGATGCGCTGTGCTGACCAGCCTTGACGGAGGTTTTCGGAAGGCGCACTTGAACGCAAAGATGATTGGGATTATCTTCTTTGGAAGAATTCTAAAGTGAAGGTGCCAACCGGCCCTCAGGAGATGCAAGATGTTCATCCAGACCGAGGCAACGCCGAACCCGGCGACCCTGAAATTCCTGCCCGGCAAGGTCGTGATGGAAAAAGGCACCGCCGATTTCCGCAACGCCGGCGAGGCCGACGCATCGCCGCTGGCATCCCGCCTGTTTGCGGTCCCCGGCGTCACCGGTGTCTACCTTGGCTTTGACTTCATCACCGTCACCAAGGAGGTCGGCGAATGGCAGCACATGAAGCCGGCCATTCTCGGCTCGATCATGGAGCACTTCATGTCCGGGCAGCCGGTCATGGGGGGCGGCACCAGCACGGCGGAGATTTCTGACGAAGAGGGCGAGTTCTACGAGGAAGGTGACGAGACGCTCGTCGCCACCATCAAGGAACTGCTGGAGACCCGCGTTCGTCCGGCCGTTGCGCAGGACGGTGGTGACATCACCTTCAAGGGCTTCAAGGACGGCACGGTCTACCTCAACATGAAGGGCGCCTGTTCCGGTTGCCCGTCCTCGACTGCGACGTTGAAGCACGGCGTCCAGAACCTGCTTCGCCACTTCGTACCGGAAGTGCAGGCGGTCGAAGCGCTTTAAGGCTGCCCTCGGCGGATGATAATCTTGGCAATCGATACGGCCGGGGTGGATTGCTCCGCCGCGGTCTTTGACAGCGACACCGGTCAGGTCCTTGCTGCCATAACCGATATGATCGGCAAGGGCCATGCCGAGAGGCTCATGGCCGTGATCGACGAGGCGCTGTCGCAGGCTGGTCGCGAGTTGAGCGAGGTCGGCCGGATTGCCGTCGTGATTGGCCCCGGCTCGTTTACGGGCATCCGCGTTGGCGTCGCGACGGCGAGGGGCCTTGCCCTGGCCCTTGGCGCCGAATGCGTCGGTGTCACCACGCTCGAAGCGCTTGCACTCGGATACCTCGAAGGAAATCCGGGACGACCAGTCGTCGTCGCGATGGATGCCAAGCGCGGCGAACTCTATGTCCAGGCCTTTGCCCAGGATGGAAGCCCCTTGGGTGATCCGGCGGCGATGTCCCCTCAGGAAACCGCCGCGCTGGTGGCTTCCCTGTCTGCGGACCTCAGTGGATCCGGCCGATCCCTCGCACTCGACGCGTCGACCGAGGCTTCAAGCGGCGACCGCTTCGATATCGCGACGGTCGCCCGCCTGGGTGCGGCGAAAGTCGCGGGTGCATCCAAGCCCAAGCCACTGTATCTGCGGGGGCCGGATGCCAAGCCGCAAACTGGCTATGCACTTGCCCGGGCCTGAGTTTGATGATCGACGCCTATCTGCAGTGGAAGCCATTCTTCGAAATCGTTCCCTGGGTGGCCGACGATTGTTTTGAGGCGTCCCTGCTCCATGGCCAGCGCTTCCCCCGACAGTGGAGCGACGGCGAGTTCATGAGCCTCTTCCTGCAGCCGAACGTCTTTGGCTTCGTGGCCCGCCAGACGAACGCGTTTTTTTCGCGGCCGATCGGCGGCTTCGTCCTGGCGCGCGAAACGGCGGGGGAGGCGGAAATCCTGTCCATCGCGGTGTCGACGAAATTCGGCAGATCCGGTCTCGGCTGGCGTCTGATGCAGGCGGCGCTGCGCGAGGCAAGCCAGCGCGGAGGCGAGGTGGTCTTCCTGGAGGTCGAGGCAGCCAATGAGGCTGCTGTCGGGCTTTACCGGAAGCTGAATTTCCAGACGGTTGCGGAGCGCCCGGCCTATTATTCCAACCCTGATGGCACGAAGTCCGCCGCGCTTGTCATGAAGCGCGATCTTCGCTAGTTCCATCGAACTGTGAATTGAATGAAGGCGGCAACGTCATGACAGATCTTTCCCAGACGCTGGAGGAACTGTGCGCCGTAAAGGGCATGCGCATGACGGACCAGCGCCGCGTCATTGCCCGGATACTGCAGGAGTCCGACGACCATCCGGACGTCGAGGAACTGTACCGGCGCTCGTCCAAGGTCGATCCCCGCATCTCGATTTCCACCGTCTACCGCACGGTGAAGCTGTTCGAGGACGAGGGAATCATCGAACGGCACGATTTCCGCGATGGTCGCTCGCGCTACGAGACGGTTCCGGAAGAGCACCACGATCACATGATCGACGTGAAATCCGGCACCGTCATCGAATTCCACTCCCCGGAGATCGAGGCGCTGCAGGAGCGTATCGCGCGCGAACACGGCTTTCGCCTCGTCGGTCATCGCCTCGAACTCTACGGGATCCCGCTGGACAAGGACGACGCTTGATCACCTGGCTGCGGATCGGGTTCGTCGTTGTGGCGCTGGCCATCGTCACGCTGGCGCTGTTGCCGTTTCAGCTGGTGGCGCTCGCTCTCGACCTGAAGATCCGGCGCCACATCCCGCGCCTCTGGCACCGTGCCGCCTGCCGTCTTCTCGGCATCCGCATTCACGTGCACGGCCAGTTGGAGAAACGCCGCCCGGTCATGCTCGCGGCAAACCATGCGTCCTGGAAGGACATCCTGGTCCTCGGTGCCATTGCCGATGTCACTTTCATCGCCAAGTCGGAGGTGGCAAGCTGGCCGATCTTCGGGCCTCTGGCCAAGCTGCAGAAGACGATCTTCGTCGCGCGGGAAGACAAGCGCAAGGCCGGCGCCCAGGTGACGCAAATTGCCGAGCGGCTGACGGCCGGCGAGATCGTCGTGCTGTTTCCGGAGGGAACCACCTCCGACGGCAACCGGCTCCTGGACATCAAGTCGTCGCTCTTCGGCGCGGCGGCTGCGGCCGTCCCGCATGTCCCCGGCAATATCGTTCATGTCCAGCCGGTCGCCATCGCCTATACCCGCGTCTATGGCATGGCGATGGGCCGCTACCATCGCCCTATCGCCGCCTGGCCCGGCGACATCGAGCTGGTTCCGCATCTGATGGGTGTGCTGAAGGCGGAAGCCATCGATGTGGAGGTTTCCTTCGGTGAAACGATCGAGTTCAGGGCCGGAGACAATCGCAAGCTCCTCAGCGCCAATGTCGCAGCGCAGATCCGCCGCATGTTGCTCGCCTGCCTGCGCGGCCGCGATTACGGCTAACTCGACGCTTCTATTGCGGCCCGTCTTGCGGTAAACAGCCGCCTATGAGCACCGATACCGTGATCCCCACCTCACCCGCTGAAAACTTGGCTGGCGCCCCCACGCGCAAGGTCTTCATCAAGACCTACGGCTGCCAGATGAACGTCTATGATTCCGCCCGCATGGGCGATGCGCTGGCGAGCGAAGGCTATGTGCCGACGGAGGAGATGGGGGAGGCCGACCTCATCCTCCTCAACACCTGCCACATTCGCGAGAAGGCGGCCGACAAGGTCTATTCCGCGCTTGGCCGTCTGCGCGACATGAAGAAGGCGCGCAACGCCGAGGGGCAGGAGCTGATGATCGGCGTTGCCGGCTGCGTGGCGCAGGCCGAAGGCGAAGAGATCTTGCGGCGCGAGCCGTCGGTGGACGTGGTGATCGGCCCGCAGACCTATCACCGGCTTCCCGACGCATTGCGGCGCGCCCGCCAGGGGGATCGTGTCGTCGACACGGACTATGCGGTCGAGGACAAGTTCGAGCACCTGCCGGCCGCCGGCAAGGCGAGCATTCGTGCGCGCGGCGTGACGGCCTTCCTTACCGTCCAGGAAGGCTGCGACAAGTTTTGTACCTTCTGCGTGGTCCCCTATACCCGCGGTGCCGAGGTGTCCCGGCCGTTGCGCCAGATCCTCGACGAGGCAGCGCGCCTTGCCGACAGCGGCGTGCGCGAGATCACCCTGCTTGGCCAGAACGTCAACGCCTGGCGTGCCGAAGGGCCGGATGGACGCACCTGGGGCCTGGGCGACCTCCTGTACAGGCTCGCCGAGATCCCCGGCTTGGCGCGGCTGCGCTACACCACCAGCCATCCGCGCGACATGGACAACCGGCTGATCGAGGCGCACCGCGACCTGCGGGCTCTGATGCCCTACCTGCATCTGCCGGTGCAGGCCGGTTCCGACCGGGTTCTGAAGGCGATGAACCGTCGCCACACGGCGGTGGAGTATCTGCGGCTGATCGAGCGGATTCGGGCAGCAAAGCCCGACATCGCCATGTCGGGCGATTTCATCGTCGGTTTCCCCGGCGAGACGGACTCGGATTTCGAGGAAACGCTGCAGCTCGTCGAGGCCGTGAATTATGCCCAGGCCTATTCGTTCAAGTATTCGACGCGTCCCGGAACGCCCGGTGCCGATCTGCCGGATCACGTGCCCGAGGAGGTTAAGGTCGAACGCCTCGAAAGACTTCAGTCACTGCTCTTGAAACAGCAGGCCGAGTTCGCCAAATCATGTGTCGGAAAGGTCGTCGATCTGCTGCTCGAGAAGCCGGGCCGGATGCCCGGACAGCTGATCGGGAGATCTCCTTGGCTTCAGTCTGTGAATGTTGATGCAAAAACATCGCAGATCGGTGACATTATTCCGGTACGAATCATTGGTACTGGCCCGAACAGCTTGTTTGCAGAGCCGACGCAGGGTCTAGTGGCAGTTTGAAGCATCTGGCGGGAGCTTGCCTACTTGAACGGACACGAACTGGTTTCCTCACCCGCACGCCGACCCCAAACGGCTGCAACCGACTCCAACCACTTCGTACTCACGTTCGAGAACAACAGGTTCGCCAGCGAACTTTTCGGACAATTTGACCAGAACCTGAAGCTGCTCGAGCAACGCCTTCAGGTCGATGCCCGCGCCCGTGGCAATTCCGTGACGATTTCCGGCGATGTCACCGCGACCAGCCAGGCGCGCCGTGCGCTGGATTACCTCTATGACCGTGTACAGAAGGGTGCGAGCGTGGAAGCTTCCGACGTTGAAGGTGCAATCCGCATGGCCGTCGCAGCGGACGACCAGCTGCAGCTGCCGACGATGGAGCGCAAGGCCAAGCTGTCGATGACCCAGATCTCGACGCGCAAGAAGACGATCGCCGCCCGCACGCCGACTCAGGATGCCTATATGCGCGCCCTGGAGCGCTCGGAGCTCGTCTTCGGCGTCGGTCCTGCCGGTACCGGCAAGACCTATCTGGCCGTCGCCCACGCCGCCCAGCTTCTGGAGCGCGGCGCCGTCGATCGCATCATCCTTTCTCGTCCGGCCGTCGAAGCCGGCGAGCGTCTCGGGTTCCTGCCGGGCGACATGAAGGACAAGGTCGACCCCTACCTGCGTCCGCTCTACGACGCCCTCTACGACATGATCCCGGGCGACAAGGTGGAGCGTGCGATCACCGCCGGCGTGATCGAGATCGCGCCGCTCGCCTTCATGCGTGGACGTACCCTCGCCAACGCCGCGGTCATCCTCGACGAGGCCCAGAACACCACCTCGATGCAGATGAAGATGTTCCTCACCCGTCTCGGTGAGAACGCCCGCATGATGATCACCGGCGACCCGAGCCAGGTGGATCTGCCGCGTGGCGTCAAGTCCGGGCTCGTCGAGGCGCTGCATATCCTGAAGGGTGTCGAAGGCATCTCCGTGGTGCGCTTCAGCGACGCCGACGTCGTCCGCCATCCGCTGGTGGGGCGGATCGTCCGTGCCTATGATTCGCAGTACGCCGTGCATCAGGAAAGCGAGGAGGCCGACCGCTAGGCGCGGTCGCCATTTGCATGCCCCAACTTGACATACAGATCAGCGTCGAGGACGAAGGCTGGCCCGAAGAGGGTCAGCTGCAGCCCAACGCCGAAAAAGTCCTTCTGGCCGCTGCGCACTATCTGGCGGTGACGGAGAAGCAGCCCTATCCGGCTCATCCCATCGAGGTCTCCCTCGTCTTCACGAACGACGAGGCGATCCGCGAGATCAATGCGGAGTGGCGCGGTCAGGACAAGCCGACCAATGTCCTGTCCTTCCCGGCTTACCCTCTGCAGCCGGGCGGTATGCCCGGACCGATGCTGGGAGACATCGTGGTGGCGCGTGAGACGGTGGAGCGGGAAGCCGCCGACTTGGACAAGACTCCGGAAATCCATTTGACCCACCTTCTGGTGCATGGTTTCCTGCACCTGTTCGGCTATGACCACATCGAAAATCATGAAGCCGAAAAGATGGAAGCGCTGGAGACTCGCATTTTGGCCACGCTTGGCCTATCTGATCCCTACGCGGGACAAGACCCGATCACCTAGCTTGGAACAATGAACGACTTTTCGACACTTACTGCCCAAGAGGGCAAGGACGGTTCGGACAACGCTTCGGAAGAAGGCAGTAGTCCGCAACGGTATGAAAACTCCCGCAGCCAGACGTCCTTCTGGGGCCGCGCGCTGCGGCTTCTGAGGCCTTCGCAAGGCGAACGCCTGAGAGAGGATCTGGCTGACGCGCTGATGACGGACGCCAATGTCAGCAGCGCATTTTCGCCCGAAGAACGCGCGATGCTGCACAACATCCTGCGCTTCCGCGAGGTCAGGGTCGAAGATATCATGGTGCCGCGCGCCGACATCGAGGCCGTCGACATGACGATGACCCTCGGCGAACTGATGATCTACTTCGAGGAAACCGGTCGCTCGCGCATGCCCGTCTACTGTGACACGCTCGACGATCCGCGCGGTTTTGTCCACATCCGGGACCTCCTGTCCTACCTTGCCAAGCAGGCGCGCAACAAGCGGCGGTCGGTGCCTCGCGCCGCCGCCAGCGCGGCGACGGCACAGCCCATGCCGATGGTCAATGAAAAGGCGGAAAAGCCGAGCCGCGTGCCGAAGGCCGCTTTCGACCTGGGCCGTGTGGACCTGACCAAAACGGTCGCCGAAGCCGGGCTCATTCGCAAGATCCTGTTTGTGCCGCCGTCGATGCTCGCCTCGGACCTGATGCAGAGCATGCAGGCCGCGCGCACCCAGATGGCCCTCGTGATCGACGAATATGGCGGAACCGATGGACTGGCCTCGCACGAGGACATCGTCGAGATGGTCATCGGCGACGTCGAGGATGAACACGATGACGAGGAAGTCATGTTCTCCCAAGTCGGCGAGGACATCTTCGTCGCCGATGCCCGCGTTGAGCTCGAAGAGATTTCCGCAGCCATCGGGTCCGATTTCGACATCCGCGACCAACTGGACGATGTCGATACGCTTGGAGGCCTGATCTTCTCTGCACTGGGACGGATCCCTGTCCGTGGCGAGGTGGTTCAGGCGGTGCCGGGCTTCGAATTCCATATTCTGGAAGCAGACCCCCGCCGCATCAAGCGCGTGAGGGTCGTCCGCAAACGCACGCTTGCGAGACGGCGCCACGTCAAGGGGGAGCCGGAGTATATGCCTCCCGAAGCCAATATCGCTCCCGCTGCTCCAGTGCCGGCCGCTTCCGGCGAGCAGCGGCATTGAGCGATACCAGCCTCTTTCTTGCCTGCAGGACGACAGGCGACGCAATTTTTGCAAGACTCCGGTCCTGATTCGGGTGGGTGCGGGGAAGGGGTCCTGATGGAGCGGCTTGCGGGCAAGGTCATGCTTCTGTGGGGCGTCCGGCGGGTCGCGCTTGCGATTGCTGCCGGTGCGTTCGGCGCTCTGGCCCTGCCGCCCTTTGGCGTATTCGGCACTCTCTTCATCTCCTTCACGCTTCTCGTCTGGTTGATGGACGGGCTGGCATCTCATCCTCAGAGCGCTCTGCTGGCACGCCTGCGGTCCGCCTTCTTTCTCGGTTGGCTGTTCGGGCTGGGCTATTTCGTCGCCGGTCTCTGGTGGCTCGGCAATGCCCTTCTGGTGGAGGCGGACCAGTTTGCGTGGGCCCTGCCGCTTGCCGTCTTCGGCCTGCCGGCATTCCTTGCGCTGTTCTATGGCCTGGCAACGAGCCTCGCGAGCCTGTTCTGGTCGGACGGTTTTGGTCGCCTGTCGGCCCTTGCCGTCGGTTTCGGCCTGGCCGAATGGCTGCGCAGCTTTCTGGCAACGGGTTTCCCCTGGAACGCCATCGGCTATGGCGCCATGCCGATCCCGTTGATGATGCAGTCTGCCGCCGCCGTTGGCCTCTTCGGCGTCACCACGCTGGCCGTCTTCGTGTTCTCCGCGCCGGCCCTGTTCGGAACCCGTCGCGGGCTGCGCGCAGGCCTTGTCATGGCAAGCCTCCTCTTTGCAGCCCATCTCGGCTACGGCGCCTATAGGTTGACGACCGTCGACACGACGCATGACGGGACCGGAACAATCGTCCGTCTCGTCCAGCCGGTTCTCGATCAGTCGCGGAAGCTGGAAAACACGGATCGTGCCGAGATCTTCGAGGAACATCTGGCGCTTTCCGCCCTGCCTCCGCAGGCGGGCGAGCGCCGGCCGGACGTCATCGTCTGGCCCGAAACATCCGTGCCCTTCATCCTGACGGAAAATCAGGATGCGCTCGCCCGCATCGCCGAGGTGCTGCAGGATGGACAGATACTCATTGCTGGTGCCGTGCGCGTCGAATATGCCGCCGCGGGAACCGCACCGAGGTTCTACAACTCGGTGTACATGATCGACTCCAACGGTCAGATCCTGGGTGCCTCGGACAAGGTGCACCTGACGCCGTTCGGCGAATACGTGCCCTTCGAGGACTGGCTGATGGACTGGGGGGTGGACAGCCTGGTCGCCCTGCCGGGCGGCTTCACGGCAGCCGCAACCCGCTCCCTGCTGACGCTGCCGAACGCCATGACGCTCTACCCGCTGATTTGCTACGAAGCGATCTTCCCGGGCGAGATCGGCAGCGACATTCGCCAAGCCACGGCCATCCTGAACATCACCAACGACGACTGGTTCGGAGACACACCGGGTCCCTATCAGCATTTTCAGCAGGCGCGGCTACGCGCAGTGGAAACAGGACTGCCGCTGATCCGCGACGCCAACAGCGGCATCTCCGCGGTCGTGGATCCTCTCGGCCGCGTCGTCATCGGCCTGGCGTTTAACCGGAAGGGCGTGGTCGATTCCGAAGTCCCTGCAAGTACGGTCGGAAACTGGCACAGTGCCGCCCGCGAAATTCATCAGTGGTTAATACTGTTCTCCATGTTCTTGATTGCATGGATTGCTCGCAGAGGTTTAAAATCCGCGACGAATTGACCCAAAACCCCTAAAATCGCATAGTGGACTTCATAAAGTTTCATGAATGTGTTGTTTGGCTTTAGTCACGGATTAGCCACAGACGCTTGGGCATCATCAGCGAAACCGGTTCATTGATTACCAACTTGTCAGGACACAATGATGATTGAGAATAAGAAGAAGCCGAATCCGATCGACATCCATGTCGGAAGTCGGATCCGCCTTCGTCGGACGATGCTGGGGATGAGCCAGGAGAAGCTGGGGGAAAGCCTGGGCATCACCTTCCAGCAGATCCAGAAATACGAGAAGGGCACGAACCGCGTCGGCGCAAGCCGGCTGCAGAACATCTCGAGCATTCTCAACGTGCCTGTATCCTTCTTCTTCGAAGACGTGCCCGGCGACCATTCCACCAAGCAGGGCGGCATGGAGGAGGCGTTGAGCTCCAACTATGTCGTCGATTTTCTGTCGTCTTCCGAAGGACTTCAGTTGAACCGTGCCTTCGTGAAGATCTCCGATCCGAAGGTCCGTCGGCGTCTTGTTGACCTGGTCAAGGCCCTGGCTGCTGAGGCGGACGCCGAGTAACGACCCTCACTCTCTGAAAGGCGGCTCTTGAGCCGCTTTTTTTGTGCCTGAAATAATGACAGGTACGATTTGAGATATAAACATATATTTATGCGCTTGTGTTTGACTGAGCGAGCCACTAACACATTGGCTGTTATTTCTTTGAGGGGAATCCCGGAATGCGTGACAATTATCTCTTCACCAGCGAGTCGGTGGCTGAAGGCCATCCCGACAAGGTTTGCGACCGCATCTCCGACGAGATCGTCGATCTGGTATACCGCGAGGCAGGAAAGTCGGGAACGGATCCATGGTCGGTCCGCATCGCCTGCGAGACGCTCGCCACCACCAACCGCGTCGTGATCGCCGGTGAAGTGCGTCTGCCGGCAAGCCTGATGAAGAAGGACAAGGATGGCAAGGATGTCATCAACCCGTCCAAGTTCAAGTCCGCCGCACGCAAGGCCATCCGGGATATCGGCTACGAGCAGGAAGGCTTCCACTGGAAGACTGCCAAGATCGATGTTCTGCTGCATTCGCAGTCGGCCGACATCGCCAAGGGCGTCGACAGCGCTGCCGACAAGCAGGGCGACGAAGGTGCAGGCGACCAGGGCATCATGTTCGGCTATGCCTGCAAGGAAACGCCGGACCTGATGCCGGCGCCGATCTACTATTCCCACAAGATCCTTCAGCTTCTCGCGACCGCTCGCAAGACAGGTGAGGGCGACGTCGGCAAGCTCGGTCCCGACGCCAAGAGCCAGGTGACCGTCCGCTACGAAAACGGCCTGCCTGCCTGCGTCGATTCCATCGTGCTGTCGACCCAGCATCTCGACGAGACCTGGGATTCCCAGAAGGTCCGCTCGGTTGTCGAGCCTTACATCCGCGAGGCCTTCGGTGAGCTTCCGATCGCCGACGACTGCAAGTGGTACATCAACCCGACCGGCAAGTTCGTGATCGGCGGTCCGGACGGCGACGCCGGTCTAACCGGCCGCAAGATCATCGTCGATACCTATGGTGGTGCCGCACCGCACGGCGGTGGCGCCTTCTCCGGCAAGGACACGACCAAGGTCGACCGGTCTGCCGCCTATGCCGCCCGCTACCTCGCCAAGAACGTCGTGGCTGCCGGTCTCGCCGACCGCTGCACGATCCAGATCGCCTATGCCATCGGCATCGCTCAGCCGGTGTCGGTCTACGTGGATCTGCACGGCACCGGCAAGGGCGTCGTCGAGGATCAGGTCGAGGCCGCCATCCGCAAGGTCATGGACCTCTCGCCCTCCGGCATCCGCCGTCATCTCGATCTCAACAAGCCGATCTACGCCAAGACCGCAGCCTATGGCCACTTCGGCCGCAAGCCGGGCCGCGATGGTTCCTTCTCCTGGGAGAAGGTGGATCTGGCAAAGCCTTTGAAGGAAGCCCTGAAGGCCGCCTGATAGGTCTTTACGGAGCCTGTACGAAAACTGTAAAGCGGGTGGCTCTTCAAGCCACCCGCTTTTTCAATTGTTGAAAGACCCGCCGATGACCGATCCGCAGCGCCCAGGCCGCGCCACCGAAGCCTTTTTCGGACGGCGCAAGGGAAAACCGCTCCGGGAGCGTCAGGCGGAGGGCCTGGCGGTCGTTCTGCCGACCTTGAAGCTCGATCTCGATGCAGCTGTTCCTGCCCGGCTGGAGGAGCTCTTCCCGGTACCAGTCTCAGAGATCCGCCTGGAGATCGGCTTTGGCGGCGGCGAGCATCTGATCCATCGCGCCGAAGAAAGCCCGAACACGGGTTTCATCGGCGTCGAGCCCTTCGTCAATTCCATGGCAAAGCTCGTGGGGAGGGTGACGGACCTGGGGCTGAAGAACATCCGTCTCTATGACGACGATGCCACGCAGGTTCTGGATTGGCTGCCGGCCGGCTCGGTCGACCGCATCGATCTGCTCTATCCCGATCCCTGGCCAAAGCGGAAGCACTGGAAGCGCCGCTTCGTGTCCCAGGTCAATCTGGAGCGGTTCCATCGGGTGCTGAAGCCGGGCGGGCTGTTTCAATTCGCCTCCGATATCGACACTTACGTCAACTGGACGCTGATCCACTGCAGGGATCATGGCGGGTTCGAATGGCTGGCGGGGCAGTCGTCGGATTGGCTGACACCCTTTGCGGGGTGGCCTGGCACGCGATACGAAGCCAAGGCTCGCCGGGAGGGGCGTTCGTCCGCCTACCTCTCATTCCGCAAGATCGGTTGAATGGGTTAGTGCAGGCTGACGGTTTTCAGGTCGTCTTCGGCCGCCTTGAAGAACGTGCTGGACCGGTTGTCGGTCAGCAGGATCGGCGTTCCATCGGCACCAAACAGTGCCCATAGATCGAGGTTGGGATCCATGTCAGGTGCTTCGGGGAAGCAACGGGACACATCTTCCGACCGTATTTTGCGAATGTAGCCGACTTCTCCGGCGCCCAGGTGGGCAAGTTCGGACAGGGTCAACTGCGTGTTCGCTTCTTTCAGGAGCATTCCAGCCTCCGGCATTGAGGGGCGAAACGACGTTAATGTCGTTGTCTTTACTCTGATGCGGAAATGTTAATTTTTCGCACCATGCGCGCCGCCTCTGGCCGGATGAGATCAACCGACAGGAGCCCGTTTCTGAGTGCCGCGCCGGCCACTTCCATGCCGTCCGCCAGCACGAACATGCGCTGGAACTGGCGCGCCGCAATGCCGCGATAGAGATAGTCGCGATCCGGCTGATCGACCTGCCGGCCGCGGATCACCAGCTGGCTTTCCTCGACCGTCACCTCCAGCTCGGCCTCGCTGAAGCCGGCAACCGCCAGCGTGATTCGCAGCCGCTCGGGCTCATCTGCGGCGCGATTGGCCTGGAGCCGTTCGATGTTGTAGGGCGGATATCCGTCATTGGCCTTGGCCAGACGCTCCAGCGTCTTTTCCATGGCGTCGAAGCCCAGAAGCAGCGGGCTCGCGAACGGCGTGATGCGGCTCATTGTTCAGTCCTTGCAAAAGCGACCATGATTGCGGCCCGCCAGGCGGCACCGTATCCGCACGCAATATGGGAACCCAAGGTTCCGCGCGCAAGCCGTTGGTTCCGCCCGGCAGTGCCATTGCCTGCCTTCGGGAGCGCGTGTAGCTAGGAAGGCCGAACGAGGACAAGGGTAGGACATGGCAGAGCGCAGGAAGATCATCATAGACACCGATCCGGGGCAGGACGATGCGGCAGCCATCATGATGGCGTTTGCCAGCCCCAATGAGATCGAGGTGCTCGGCCTGACGGCGGTCGCCGGCAATGTGCCTCTGTCGTTTACCAGCCGCAACGTCCGGATCGTCTGCGAGCTTTGCGGACGCAGCGATGCTGCGGTCTACGAGGGGGCGGAGCGGCCGCTCGTCCGCAAGCCGGTGACCGCCGAGCATGTGCATGGCCGCACCGGCCTCGATGGCGCAGAACTGCCGGAACCGGTGATGGCGGTCCGCCCGCAGTCTGCCGTCGATTTCATCGTCGAGACGATCATGCGCGAGCCCGCGGGCGCGATCACGCTTTGCACCCTCGGTCCACTCACCAACGTTGCGCTCGCGCTCCGGAAGGAACCGGCGATTGCCGGCCGGGTCAGGGAGCTGGTGATGATGGGCGGCGGTTTCTTCGAGGGCGGCAACATCACGCCGGCCGCCGAGTTCAACGTCTATGTCGATCCCGACGCCGCCGCTGCCGTCTTTGCGTCCGGCATGCCGATCGTGATGATGCCGCTCGACGTCACCCACCAGCTGCTCACCCGCAAGGACCGCGTGGCAAAGCTCGCCGCGCTGGGAACCCGCCCGGCCCAGGTGCTGGTCGACTGGCTCGCCTTCTTCGAGCGCTTCGACGAGGAGAAATACGGCTCCGACGGCGGGCCTCTGCACGACCCGACGGTGATCGCCTACCTGCTAAGGCCCGAACTCTTCTCCGGCCGCCACTGCAATGTCGAGATCGAGACGCAGTCGGAGCTGACGGTCGGGATGACGGTCGTCGACTGGTGGCGGGTCTCCGGCCGCAAGCCGAACGCCATGGTCATGCGCAATGTCGATGCCGACGGCTTCTTCGACCTGCTGACGGAACGGGTCGGCCGGCTCTAGCCTGTCAACCCTGCAGCCGGCCTTCCACTTCGTCTCCGGTCGGGATGGAAGGCTGGGCGCCGGGCTTGAGGCAGGCGAGCGAGCCGGCGACGGCAGCCCGCCGGAGCGCCTGGTCGAAGGCGATGCCGCTGTCGAGGGCGGCTGCGAGATAGCCGCAGAAGGTATCTCCGGCTCCGACCGTGTCGACGGGCTCGATCTTCAGCCCTTTCGTCCGGTGCAGCGAGCCGTCGCGGGCTGCAATGACACCATCTGCACCAAGCGTGATGATGAAGGTCTGGCCGGTCTCCCCGTGCAGCTTGAGCAGGGCTTCCTCTCGTGCCGCCGGTTCGAGGTCGGACCGGCCGGCCAGGAGCTCGAACTCCGTCTCGTTGGCGATGACGATATCCGCAAGGGCGGCCAGTCGCGCCGCCTGATCCGTCAGCGGGGCCGTGTTGAGGATTGTGGTGACGCCGCGGGCGCGGGCGGTCCTGAGGGCCGCCTCGACCGCGGTGCCCGGAATTTCGAGCTGCAGCATCAGGATGTCGCCCCCCGACATGGCCTCGACCGCCGTTTTCGCCTGTGCCTCTGTCGCGGTGCCGTTGGCGCCGGGGACGACGACGATCATGTTCTCGCCGGTCCCGCCGACCAGAATCAGGGCGGTTCCCGTCGGGCCGTCGACAGGGCTGACACCCGTGAGATCGACGCCGGCTTCATCCAGCAGCGCGAGAGCAGGTCTGGCAAACTCATCCTTTCCCACCGCGCCGACCATGCGCACGCGGCAACCCGCACGGCGGGCCGCCAGCGCCTGGTTGGCGCCCTTGCCGCCTGCGGCGGTGGCAAAGCCGATGCCGGCAAGCGTTTCGCCGGGCTCCGGAAGCCGCGGCGTGGTGGCGATGAGATCCATGTTGATGGAGCCGAGGACGGTGATCATAGTGTGCTGCCTTGAAGAAGCTGAATTCGCGGCGACACTGCCCGAGGCGCTTAGTCCTCGTCAACCACCCGGAACTTCAACAGGCCGCTACGGCTTTCCACGGCCCGCGGTGGGCTCGGCTCGCTCTCGGAGGCGGACTCCGTGACGCTCTCCAGTTCCAACCCGCCGATCTTGGCGCCACGCTTCACAAGCTTGTCGGAGGAGGTGAGGATCTGCTCCACGTCCCGCTGTGCCGCGAGGAAATGCCCCTGGAGCTTGCGCGTCCTGTCGTCGAGCCGTGAAAGATCCTCCATCAGATGTGCCACTTCGCCCTGGATCAGATGCGCCTGCTCGCGCATGCGCTGGTCCTTGAGCACCGCCTGGATCACCTGGATGGAGAGCATCAGCAGCGAGGGCGAAACGATCACCACGCGCAAGCGCTGCGCCTTCTGCACGGCGCCGTCGAAATGTTCGTGGATCTCCGCGAAGATCGATTCCGAGGGAACGAACAGGAAGGCCATCTCCTGGGTCTCGCGCGGGATCAGGTATTTCTCGGCGATATCGCGGATATGCACCTCGAGATCGCGGCGAAACTGCGCCGCGGCGGCCTTGCGCGCCTCGGGTGCGGCCACATCGCGAAAGACATTCCATGCCTCCAGCGGGAACTTCGCATCGATCACCAGCGGCGGCGCTCCATTTGGCATCTTGATCGTGCAGTCGGGCCGCTTGCCGTTGGATAGCTGCGCCTGGAACTCATAGGCGCCCATCGGCAGCCCGTCGGCCACGATCGCCTCCATTCGCCCCTGGCCGAAGGCGCCGCGGGTCTGCTTGTTGGAGAGGATGGCCTGCAGCCCGACAACGTCCTTGGCAAGGCTCTGGATGTTGTTCTGCGCCGCGTCGATCACGGCGAGCCGCTCCTGCAGCAGGCGCAGGTTCTCGTGCGTGGACTTCGTCTGCTCGGTGATCGTGCTGCCGAGCCGCTGGCTCATGCCGTCCAGCCGCTGGTTCACCGCCTGGCCCAGCTCCGACTGTCGCTGCGACAGCGTCTCCGTCATATGCGCAAGGCGTCCCTGCATCTCGGCCTGGTGCCGCATGAGCTCGATCAGCCGGGCCTCCGCCTGTGCCGCCTGGCGCGCCGCCTCTGTGCCCCGCCGGTGCGCGGAGGCAATGGCATAGACCGCCGCGGCGCAGACGAGTGCCGCGATCACGAGGATCACCCAGAATGTCGGGGGCACGGTCCGGAGAGATGTGTGCAGAAGGTCGATGATGCTGTCCATTCCCGCACCCTAGCAGATATCGCAACGGTGGAAAGATCAAAACAGGAACATCGGGGCTCTGCAGCGCTTCAGAGACCATTCTCGCCTGTTCCATCCGCGAAAAAGATGCGCTATGGGAGGCGATGACGATCAAGCCTCTTATCATTCTCCCCGATCCGATCCTCCGCCAGCCGTCCAGGCCGTTCGAGCAGGTCGACACCGAAGTCCTTCGCCTGGCCGACGACATGTTGGAGACGATGTACGATGCGCCGGGCATTGGCCTTGCTGCAGTCCAGATCGGCGTCCCGCGCCGGCTGCTGGTGATCGATATCTCCCGCGAGGACGAGGAGAACAAGCCGCAGGTCTTCATCAACCCGGAGATCGTGGCGTCGTCCGACGACCGCTCCGTCTATGAGGAGGGGTGTCTTTCGATCCCGGATTACTACGCCGAGGTCGAACGCCCGGCCGCCGTCACGGTCCAGTACATCGGGCGAGACGGCAAGCAGGAGACGGTCGAGGCGGATGGCCTGCTCGCCACCTGCCTGCAGCACGAGATCGACCACCTCAACGGCATCCTGTTCATCGACCATATTTCGCGGCTGAAGCGTGAGATGGTGATCAAGAAGTTCACCAAGGCTGCACGCTCGCGCGTTGTCTGACGACAGCCTTTGGATGCTCGGCATCAGCGGCTTACCACCTGAGTGCACTCGAACGCAGACGGGATCACGATGACGCTTCGCATCATCTTCATGGGAACGCCGGAATTTTCGGTCCCGACGCTGCGCGCCTTGAAGGAGGCGGGCCACGAGATCGTTGCGGTCTACAGCCAGCCGCCGCGCCCCGGCGGCCGTCGCGGCCTCGACCTGCAGAAGTCGCCGGTCCACCAGGCGGCCGAGCTTCTGGGCATCCCGGTCTTCACGCCGCTGAACTTCAAGGAAGAGGCCGAGCGGGAGCGTTTCCGCGCCCTCCAGGCCGATGTGGCGGTCGTCGTCGCCTACGGCCTGCTGCTTCCCGAAGCCATCCTCCAAGGCACCCGGCTGGGCTGCTACAACGGCCACGCCTCGCTTCTGCCGCGCTGGCGCGGTGCCGCCCCGATCCAGCGGGCGATCATGGCGGGCGACGCCAAGACCGGCATGATGGTCATGCAGATGGAAAAGGGACTGGATACCGGCCCCGTCGCACTCACCCGCGAGGTCGAGATCGGCGAAAACACCACCGCCGGCGAACTCCATGACCAGCTGATGCTCGTCGGCGCCCGCGCCATGGTCGAGGCGATGGACAAGCTGGAGGCGGACGACCTGCCGCTGACGCCGCAGGTCGAGGACGGCGTCCTCTACGCCGCCAAGATCGACAAGAGCGAGACCCGCATCGATTTTTCGAGGTCCGCCGAAGAGGTCCACAACCACATCCGCGGCCTTGCTCCCTTTCCGGGCGCCTGGACGGAGGCTGTCGTCAACGGCAAGAGCGAACGCATCAAGGTACTGGCGTCGGAGCTGGCGACCGGCGAAGGCGAGCCGGGTACCGTCCTGGATGATCGTCTTTCCGTCGCCTGCGGCAGTGGCGCCGTCCGGCTCGCACGCCTCCAGAAGGCGGGCGGCAAGCCGCTTGACGGGTCGGAGTTTCTGCGCGGAACGCCGATCCTTCCCGGCATGAGGCTCGGCTGATGCCCCGTTACCGCATGACGGTCGAATATGACGGCTCTCCCTATGTCGGCTGGCAGCGGCAGGAGAACGGACATTCGGCGCAGGCGGCGATCGAGAAGGCAATCCTGTCGCTGACAGGCGAGACGGTCGCCATCCGCGGGGCAGGGCGCACCGATTCCGGCGTCCATGCCATGGGCCAGGTCATCCACGCGGATATTTCGCGGAGCTGGGAGCCCCACAAGCTGCGCAACGCGCTCAACGCCCACCTCGGAATGAAGAGAGAGAAGCTGGCGATCCTTGACGTCCAGGCGGTGGACGACAGCTTCGATGCCCGCTTCTCCGCCCTGCGGCGCCACTATCTCTACCGGATCATCTGCCGCCCGGCGCCGCTGGCACTTGAGGCACGGCGGGCCTGGTGGCTGCCGAAGGGGCTCGATCACGAGGCCATGCATGCGGCGGCGCAGATGCTTGTCGGCCACCACGACTTCACCACCTTCCGCTCCACCCATTGCCAGGCCAGGAGCCCCATGCGCACTCTCGACCGGCTGGACGTGACGCGCGTGGGCGACCTCATCGAGATCCGCGCCTCGGCCCAGAGCTTCCTGCACAATCAGATCCGCTCGTTCGCAGGCACGCTGAAACTTGCCGGCGAGCACAAGATGACGCCAGAGGATGTGCGCGCGGCGCTGGAGGCAAAGGACCGCAAGGCCTGCGGTCCGGTGGCGCCGCCCGAAGGGCTCTATTTCATGAAGGTGGATTACCCGGGTGACGTCTGATCCTCAGCCGGGGTAGATGCCGAGGAAGCGCTCCAGCGAGTCGGAGAGCAGCATCGTCGGAACGATCAGCACCATGGTCAGCGTTGCCACCATCAGCGGATGCTGACCGCAGATGACCCGGAAGATCCGCGACACCGAGACGATCAGCGCGATCATCAGCATCAGCCAGATCAGCGAGAGAATGCCGGTCAGGTTCGGTGCCAGCATCAGGAGCAGGCTGAGAACAGCATAGGCATAGGCGAAGGGAACCGAAAGCCAGTTCACGGCCACCACGATCGCATAATACTTGCGCCCCAGCGCCAGCCCCCATGCCATGAAGCCGATCAGGATCAGCGGAACGAGCCAGTTGGCAAGCTCCAGCATCGCCAGCCGGAAAAAGAAGATCCCGCCGAGTTCCGTGTCCTGCGGCATTCCCCGCAGGTAGAGCGCGCGCCACCAGAGCCACGACACCGTCATGGCCGGCAGGCACCAGAGAATGGCCCAGAAGGACCGCATCAGTCCGCGGTCGCTGACGTCGAGGCGCTTCAGCCCGGCTGCCTCGCCGCGGATGAGGAGCCAGAGACCGGAGAGATAGACCCTGACCTCATTCAGCCCGGGCATGATCGAACCATTTGGCAATGAAGCCGCCGTAGATCTGGGTCAGCGTCTCGAGGTCCGCCACGGCAACGCGCTCGTCCACCATGTGCATGGTCTGGCCCACGAGGCCGAATTCCACGACCGGGCAGTAATCCTTGATGAACCGCGCATCCGACGTGCCGCCGGTGGTGGAGAGAATTGGCGTCTGTCCGGTGACCGTTTCGATGGCTTCGGACAGCGAGGCTGTCAGGGCATTGTTGCGGGTCAGGAAGACATGGCTCGGACGCTCGCTCCAGGCGATGTCGTAACGCACCGGCGAGCGCCCGGGCCGCAACGCGCCTTCTGCGGCGGCCAGGTCGAGACGGCGGATGATTTCCATCTTCAGGCTGTCGGCCGTCCAGCTGTCGTTGAAGCGGATGTTGAAGGCCGCCGTGGCCTTCGCCAGGATGACGTTGACGGCGGGATTGCCCGCGTCGATGGTGGTCACTTCGAGGTTAGAGGGCTGGAAGTCGTCCGTGCCATGGTCGAAGGGCGGGTCCATCAGCGCATGCGTCAGCTGCAGCAGCCCGCGTAGCGGGTTGTCCGCCAGATGCGGATAGGCGGCATGGCCCTGCACGCCGTGGACGGTGATCTTGCCCGACAGCGATCCGCGCCGCCCGATCTTGATCATGTCGCCGAGCGCATCCGGGTTGGTCGGTTCGCCGACGAGGCAGGCGTCCCAGGTCTCGCCCTTTTCGGCGGCCCAGGTCAGAAGCTTTTCCGTGCCGTTCACGGCCGGGCCTTCCTCGTCACCGGTGATCAGCAGCGAGATAGAGCCACGGGGTGCTCCATGCTTTTCGAGATGGCGTGCGACCGCCGCCACGAAACAGGCAATGCCGCCCTTCATGTCGACCGCGCCGCGCCCGTAGAGCATTCCGTCGGCGATTTCCGCCGCAAACGGCGGATGCGACCAGGATGCCTCGTCGCCGGGCGGGACGACATCCGTATGGCCCGCAAACATCAGGTGCGGCCCCTCGGTCCCGAGCCGGGCGTAGAGGTTCTCCACGTCCGGCGTCCCCTCCGCTGTCGCCACCATCCGCTCCACCCGGAAGCCGAGTGATGTCAGCGCGGATTCCAGCGTCGACAGCGCCCCCCCTTCGGTCGGCGTGACCGAACGGCAGCGGATGAGCGCCTGCAGGTTCTCGACGGGATCGGTTGTGGCCATGGCTGTCGATCAGTCCCGCAGCAGTTCGTTGATGCCGGTCTTCGAGCGGGTCTTCTCATCGACGCGCTTGACGATGACGGCGCAATAGAGGCTCGGGCCCTGTTCGCCATTCGGGAACGGCTTGCCCGGCATCGTGCCGGCGACAACGACGGAATAGGGGGGCACTTCGCCGTAGGAGATCGAGCCGGTCGCCCGGTCTACGATCTTCGTCGACTGGCCGATGAAGACGCCCATGCCGAGCACGGAGCCTTCACGGATGATGCAGCCTTCGACGACCTCCGAGCGGGCGCCGATGAAGCAGTTATCCTCGATGATCGTCGGGCCGGCCTGCATCGGCTCCAGCACGCCGCCGATGCCGACGCCGCCCGAGAGATGCACGTTCTTGCCGATCTGGGCACAGGAGCCGACGGTCGCCCAGGTGTCGACCATCGTGCCCTCGCCGACATAGGCGCCGAGATTGACGAAGGACGGCATCAGCACGACGTTGGGCGCGATATAGGCGGAGCGGCGCACCACCGCGTTCGGCACGGCGCGGAAGCCGGCGGCGCGGAAATGGTTTTCGCCCCAGTTCTCGAACTTGGAGGGCACCTTGTCCCACCAGGTGGACTGGCCGGGGCCGCCCGTCACCACGCCCATGTCGTTCAGCCGGAACGACAGGAGAACGGCCTTCTTCAGCCACTGGTTGACCTTCCAGGATCCGTCGGACTGGCGTTCGGCAACGCGGGCCTTGCCACCGTCGAGCAGTTCGAGCGCGGCATCGACGGCGTCACGAACTTCGCCCTTGGTCGAAACCGAAACGCCGTCGCGTTGTTCGAAGGCAGTCTCGATGGTGGTCTCCAGCGAGGCGAGGTCGGTGGTGCTCATGGGAAGTCCTTAAGGTCGCGTCAGTAGGGTGGAACGGAGTGGTCTGGCGGCTGGCCAAATGATGCTAATTGCTCTAAGCGACCGCCACTCGACCGTCAATGTGAATTGGCGCGACGCATCAGGCTTGGAAGGCAGGACATGGCGAAGGCGAAGAAGGATGGCCCGCGGCGCAAGGATGGCGTCTGGGATCCCCTGAAGGATAGTTCCACCGACAGGCGGAGTGCCGCCGGTGTCCCGAAGACGCCGCAGTCGATGTCGCCGACCTACCGCCTTGCCTATGCCGACGAGGACTTCCTCTGCCGCGAGGAGCTGCGGCCCGTGCGCCTGCAGCTGGAACTGCTCAAGGCCGAGATGGTCCTTGCGGAGCGTCGGATCAAGTCGACCGTCGTGCTGTTCGGCGGCGCCAGAATTCCCGCGCCGGGCCAGGCAGCCTGGGCTGCGCGCAACGAGACCCAGCGCGGGAACCTCGAGGCCGCGTCAGTCTACTACGAGGAAGCCCGCAAGTTCGCCCATCTCTGCGCCAGTTACGGAGAGCAGTTCGACCATCAGGAATATGTGGTGGTGACCGGCGGCGGGCCCGGCGTCATGGAGGCCGGCAACCGCGGCGCCTCGGAAGCCGGCGCGCCGACCGTGGGCTTCAATGTGGTCCTGCCGCACGAGCAGGCGCCCAATCCCTATGTGACGCCGGAGCTCAGCTTCAATTTCCACTATTTCGCCGTCCGCAAGATGCATCTGATGATGCGGGCGAAGGCCATTATCATTTTCCCGGGCGGCTTCGGCACCATGGACGAGATGTTCGAGGCGCTGACGCTGATCCAGACGCGCCGCATGGAGCGCATTCCCTTTGTCCTGTTCGGCAAGGAGTTCTGGAACACCATGGTGAACTGGCAGGCGCTGGCGGATTTCGGAACGATCGCGCCGGAAGATCTCGAGCTGATCAGCTTCGTTGAAACGGCCGACGAGGCCTGGAAGATCGTCGCCGACTTCTACGAGCACTAAGCCAAAAGAAAACCCGCCCCAGGCGGTGGGGCGGGTTGATGACGAACCGTACTAGTCTGGGGGACTGGTGACTAGAAAGGGCGGTCCGGCATGTCGTCGATGCTGATGACGCCGTCTTCGTTGCGGTCCATGCGGGCAAACCGCTTGTCTACGGCAGCGGTCACTTCAGCCTTGCTGAACTGGCCGTTCTCGTCGGTGTCCGCCTGACGGATCAGCTGCATGCCACCCATCTGCGGGCCCATGCGTCCGCCGTGATGCATGCCCATGCGTCCACCTTCGTGACGGCGATCTGCATGGTCGCCGCGGCGGCCGGGACGATCGTTGCTGTCATCCGCGTCATCGCCGTTGTTCTGGGCCATCTCCTGGCGGCGCTCTTCGCGACGTTCCGCACGATCGGGGCGCGGGTTGTCCTTGCGGAACTCTTCCATCTTGGCTTCGCGATAGGCACGCATTTCACCGGGGATCAGGGTGCCGTCCTTGTCGGCGTCCATTTCGGAGAACAGCGCTTCCTGGCGTGCGGAGAGCTCTTCCTTGCTGATCTGCGCATTCTTGTCGGCGTCCGCGGTCTTGAGCAGGCGGACGAACATCATCTCCTGCATCATGCCGCCTCTGGCGCCGTGGCGGCCGGGACCATCACGACCGGGGCCATCCCGTCCGGGTGCAGCAAAGCTTGGCAGGGCGGTGCCGGCGACGAGGACGGCTGCAAGTGATGCCAGAATGACTTTGTTGGTCTTCATGGGAAGGCTTCCTTTTCGGTTTGTCTATGACCCGAAGGTAGGCGCAACCGACATGAGGAACCACTTAAACATCCGTAACCTGGGTGAACTTTCGGTAAGGTTCAGCCCAAGACACCGGTGAGGAACCCTGCCAGATCGTCCGTCACGTAGTCGATGTGGTCGTCCTCGTCCGACAGCGTCTCCCAGCGCTCCATCAGCACGTCGTCGAGATTGCGCGGCACCAGCAGCACGGTGCGCATGCCGAGCGCCTTGGGCGCCTTCAGGTTGCGGGGCAGATCCTCGAACATCGCCGCATGGCGGGTATCGACGCGGTGCAGGCTGGCGAACTTGTCGTAGGTCGCGCCCGCAGGCTTCGGCACGTAGTCGGCGGCGACGATGTCGAAGATGTCGTCGAAATGCTCGAGAATGCCGAGCGCGCGGGCAGCCGCTTCCGCATGCGGGACACTGCCGTTGGTGAAGATGAACTTGCGGCCTGGCAGCGCCTTGATGGCCTCGCCAAGCTCCGGATGGGGCAGCAGCGCCGAATAGTCGATCGCATGGGCCCGCTCCAGGAAGGCATCGGGCGAGATGCCATGGTTGAGCATAAGCCCCTGCAGGGTCGTTCCGTGCTCGTGGTAGTAGCGCTTCTGCAGAGCCCGCGCCTCGTCCGGCTCCAGCTGCAGCAGTTCGGCGACGAAGGCGCTCATGTTCTTGTCGATCTGCGAGAACAGATTGACGTGATGCGGGTAGAGCGTGTTGTCGAGGTCGAAGACCCACTCTTTGACATGGGCGAAATCGGCGGGCAAAGGGGAGGTGCTGGGCTTTGTCATGCCGCCTTATGCACGCTGTGGCGGCGAAAGAAAACGGCAGACTTCGATCTGCGCCGAAAGTGATCTTGGCGGAACACGACGGTGGTGCTACCGCCGATCGCATGGAACTCTGGATCCCTATCACGATTGCGGCGGCCTTCCTGCAGAACATGCGCTCGGCGCTGCAGAAGCACCTGCGCGGCAGGCTGAACACCACCGGCGCCACCTTCGTGCGCTTTGGCTACGGCGTTCCCTTCGCCGTCCTCTACATGGCGATCCTTCACTACGGCCTCGGCCGGCCGATGCCGGTACCCAACATCACCTTCGCGATCTGGGCCGTCGCAGGCGGCTTTGCCCAGATCGGCGCCACCTTCCTGCTCGTCTACATCTTCGCCTTCCGCAACTTCGCGGTCGGCACGGCCTATTCGCGCACCGAACCGGCGCAGGCCGCTCTGGTGGCCCTGATCCTCGTGGGAGAGACGATCACGGTCGCAACGGTGGTCGCCATCGCCATCTCCGTCGTCGGCGTCATCCTCATCTCGGTGGCGAGGACCGAGCTGACGCTGCGGTCGCTGGTGACCTCCGTCGGCAGTCGAACCGCCGTCTTCGGCTTGCTGTCGGGTCTCCTCTTCGGGATATCGGGCGTTTCCTACCGCTATGCGTCACTCTCGCTGGCCCCAAGCCTGCCGGCTGCGGACCCCGTGATGCAGGCAGGCTATACGCTGCTCGTCGTCATCGTCATGCAGGCGGTGGCGATGCTCGTCTGGCTGGTTCTGAAGGATCGGCAGGAGCTGCCTCGCATCGCCCGGGCATGGCGACCGGCCGCAATCGTCGGCTTCGTCGGCGCCACGGCGTCCTTCGGCTGGTTCACGGCGATGACCTTGCAGCCGGCGGCCGTGATCAAGGCACTGGCGCAGATCGAGATGCTGTTTACCTTCGCCTCGTCGGTCCTGGTCTTCAAGGAGCACGTCAACCGGCTGGAGATCGCCGGTTGTCTGCTGATCGTGCTCGGGATCCTGGCGCTCGTCCTGCTCTGAGGGACAGGCGCGCTGCCGTCCTCGGCCTCAAGGAACGATCAGCGTTCCTGCACCGTGTTCGGTGAAGATCTCGAGCAGCACCGAATGCGCTGTCTTGCCGTTGAGGATGACGACCCCTTGCACGCCGGCCTTGATCGCCTCGATGCAGGTCTCGACCTTGGGGATCATGCCGCCGGAAATCGTGCCGTCCTGGATCAGCGCCTGGGCCTGCGCCACCGAAAGCTCCTTGATGAGCTGCTTGTCCTTGTCGAGCACGCCCGGAACGTCGGTGAGGAACAGCAGGCGGGTGGCGCGCAGCGCGCCGGCGATCGCACCCGCAAACGTATCGGCGTTGATGTTGTAGGTGGCGCCGTCGCGCCCCGGTGCCACCGGTGCGATGACCGGGATCATCTCGGACTTGGCCAGCAGGTCGAGCAATGTGCGGTCGACTTCGACGACCTCGCCGACGAAACCGAGGTCGAGAACACGCTCTATGCGCGAATCCGGGTCGATGATCGTCTTCTTCGCCTTTTCGGCAAAGACCATGTTGCCGTCCTTGCCGCAGAGACCGATCGCCCATTCGCCCGTCTGGTTGATCAGCGCGACGATCTCCTTGTTGATGGAGCCGGCCAGAACCATCTCGACGATCTCGACCGTCTTCTGGTCGGTCACGCGCAGGCCGCCCTCAAACTTGGATTCGATGCCCATCTTGGTCAGCATCGCGCCGATCTGCGGTCCACCGCCGTGGACGACGATGGGGTTGACGCCGGACTGCTTCAGGAGCGCGATGTCGGCCGCGAAAGCCTTGCCGAGTTCGACATCGCCCATGGCGTGTCCGCCGTATTTCACGACGATCGTCTTGTTCTCGTAGCGCTGCATGTAGGGCAGCGCCTTGGCCAGGAGTTGTGCCTGAAGTTCGCTGTCCGAAGCAGTCATGGAGGTCCTCGTCGATCGGGGTGCGGCGCCTTGTAGCGCAAGTTTTCAATCGTGGAAACAAGGCTGCCGGATGTTGGCCCTTGAAGCGGTTAGCTGATGGTGTCCAGGATGGCCTGGCGCAACTCGTCGAGGCCTTTTCCCTTTTCCGAGGAGGTGGCGATCAGCTGCGGAAAGGCGGCCGGCCGCTTGCGGATCTTTTCGGCCGTCTCGGAAAGAAGCCGCGGTACGCCGGCCTCCTTGATCTTGTCCGTCTTGGTGAGGACGATCTGGTAGGAAACGGCAGCCTTGTCCAGGAGGTCCAGCACGTCCTCGTCGTTCTTCTTGATGCCATGGCGGCTGTCGATCAGCACGTAGACACGCTTCAGCGTGGCGCGACCGCGCAGGTAGTCGAAGACCAGCTTCGTCCAGGCGTCGACGGTTTCCTTGGGCGCCTTGGCATAGCCGTAGCCCGGCATGTCGACGAGAGCCATCGGCGGCAGGTCTCCGCCTGCGCCGGAATAGCCCTCGGGCACGAAGTAGTTGAGTTCCTGGGTGCGACCGGGCGTATTGGACGTCCGGGCAAGCCCCTTGTGGCCGACCAGCGCGTTGATGAGCGACGACTTGCCGACGTTCGATCGTCCGGCGAAGGCCACTTCCAGAGGGCCCTCCGGTGGCAGGAATTCAAGCGAGGGCACGCCGCGGATGAAGATCCAGGGGCGGCCGAACAACGGCTTCTCGTCCGGGGTCGTGTCTGCGGGCATGATGTCTCGGTCCTGTCGCTATGGAACGGAGGGCTTCCAGCTTTTGCTCCGGCTTGTCAAGTTGACAGCGCCCTCCACGATGTCCCCAAAAGAAAAAGCCCCGGCGAACCGGGGCTTTCAGGGTTATTTGTTGGCTGCGGGCTTTCGCCGGAACAGGCCCTTCATATTGTCGAAGAGCTCGATCTTGGCGCCGTGACGCTTCATGATCAGCGCCTGCTGCATGATCGAAAGGCTGTTGTTCCATGCCCAGTAGATCACCAGACCGGCCGGGAATGTCGCCAGCATGAAGGTGAAGACAAGCGGCATCCAGTTGAAGATCATCGCCTGTGTCGGATCCGGCGGCGTCGGGTTCATGCGCATCTGCACGAACATGGTGATGCCCATGATCAGCGGCCAGACGCCGATCATCAGGAAGCTCGGAACGTCATAGGGAAGAAGTCCGAACAGGTTGAAGAGCGAGGTCGGATCCGGAGCAGACAGATCCTGGATCCAGCCGAAGAATGGTGCATGGCGCATCTCGATGGTGACGTAGATCACCTTGTAGAGGGCAAAGAACACCGGGATCTGCAGGAGGATCGGCCAGCAGCCGGCGATCGGGTTGATCTTCTCCTCCTTGTAGAGCTGCATCATCGCCTGCTGCATCGCCATGCGGTCGTCGCCGTGCTTCTCCTTCAGCTCGGCCATCTTCGGCTGCATGCGCTTCATGTTGGCCATCGACGCGTACTGCTTGCTGGCCAGCGGGAAGAACAGGGCCTTCACGACGATGGTCGTCAGCAGGATCGCCACACCGAAGTTGCCGAAGTAGCGGAAGAAGAAGTCCATCAGGTGGAACATCGGCTTGGTGATGAAGTAGAACCATCCCCAGTCGATCAGGAGCTCGAAGCGCGGAATCGAGCGGGCTTCCTCGTACTGGTCGACCAGCGGCACTTCCTTGGCGCCGGCAAAGACCAGGTTCGTCAGTTCGACGGACTGACCGGGCTCGACGGTCAGGGCATCGCTCTTGAAATCGGCCTGGTAACGGGGCTGGCCGTCCGTGAAATGCGAGAAACGGGATTCGTAGGGCAGCGCCTGCGGCGGGACGAGCGTGGCAGCCCAGTATTTGTCGGTGATGCCAAGCCAGCCGCCGGTGGCCTTGGCATTGGCCACGGCGTCGTCTTCGATGTCGCCGTAGCTCTCTTCGACGAGGCCCGTCTCGCCGATCACGCCGATGAAGCCTTCGTGGATCACGAAGACCGAGGGCGTGGCGGGCTTGTTGTAGCGGGTGACCCGACCGTAGGGTGCAAACGTCACGGCTTCGCCGGCACCGTTCTGGATGCTGTCGACGACGGTGATCATGTAGTGGTCATCGACCGAAATGGTCCGGTTGAACACGACGCCTCGGTCGTTGGTGAAGCTCAAGACGACCGGCGTATCGACGGTCAGTTTCTCGCCGCTCGCCAGGGTCCATTCGGTGCCGGGACCCGGAACCGCTCCGGATGTCTCGCTCTGGACGAACCCGAGTTCGGTGAAATAGCCACCGGCTGTATCTGCAGGGGAGAAGAGAGTGATGAGCGGGCTCTCGTCGTCGACCGTCTCGTGATATTCGCGCAGCTTCAGGTCATCGAAGCGCGCGCCGATCAGGTTGATGGAGCCGGCCAGCGCAGGCGTGTCGATGGCGACCCGCGGGGCTGTCGCCAGCGCCTGCTCACGGGTAGCCGTTGGCTGCGCCTGGACCGTCCCGGGCAGCGTGCCATTGACGGCGACGCCGGGGCTTTCGGGGGCCACGGGCTGCGGAGCTTCGCCCTGGAGTGCCTGCTGGGCTTCAAGAGCCCGCTGCTGCGCTTCCATCCTCGGGTTCATGTAGAGGAATTGCCAGGCAATGACGATCACCACCGAAAGGGCGATCGCAATAAAATAATTGCGGTTCTTTTCCATCATGCTTTCCTGGAACGGGTCTCCTCGGACCGCTTATGTTTCGGCCGTGCCTCGATGCGCTCGACAAGCTGAACGGTCAATTCTGCGAAGGGCACCGTTAGGACCTCCCGTCGCGCGACAATGACATAGTCGTGTCCGGGCTTCATTGCAAACGCGGCAGATTGTCGGACGGCCTCCTTCAGGCGCCGCCGCATCCGGTTGCGTTCGACGGCATTGCCGTGCCTCTTGGTGACCGTGAATCCGACCCGTGGCTCAGCCTCGGGTTCCTTGCGGTCCAGGACTTCCAGAACAAAGTTGCGGCCACGGCGTGTTTCGCCAGCGCGCACGGCAAGAAACTGCGGCCGGCTTTTCAGCCGCCCGGCAGTTGTCTTTGATGTGTCTTCGTCCGTCATCGCCCGGCGAACGGGCACGCCCGGCCCTTAGGCCGAGAGACGGTTGCGGCCGCGCGAGCGACGAGCTGCAAGAACCTTGCGGCCACCAGCGGTGGCCATACGGGCACGGAAACCGTGACGACGCTTGCGAACAAGCTTGGACGGTTGAAAGGTACGCTTAGACATTTATTTAATACCGCGGTGTGCGGCCCTTCTTGAATTTGCCTTGCGGCAACAGCGTTTCGGAGACGTTCTGCCATAGGTCGCACGCGCGCGAGCCTGCAAAGGGCGGAACGTGCGCGGCTTATAGATGCACTTTCCCCAAAAAGTCAATTCATGGGTCGCTGCGACCCGACGGAAGCGCCAAAATTAACCAATGGGGCTACGGTCGATTACATCCTCGCGCGCTAAAATGAGGGATGAAAACCTGTAGTCTTGCGTAAAATCAATAATCCTGCGGTAAAACCCCTCTTGAACCAAGGCCTTGATCGATTTTTCCGCCCGTATTGGAGGTCTATCCCGCCTTGTTTCGCTCAAGCATTTGTTAATGCCTCAATGTCAATTCTTGCACTGGGCTGGGTGGTGCTCAGGCGCAATGAAACTTCCCTGCGATCAGAGAAGTGTTATGAGAGAAGGGAATTTCATGAAAATCCGGGGCAAGATCAATCTTCTGGTTGGACTGATGAGTGCCGTGGCTTTGCTTGTCGGCGGTTTGTCTGTCTTTGCGATGTCGGAATATCGGACGCGCATGCAGGCCTATGAGGCGGCTGCGCAGCGAGCCCATATGGGCGAAACCTTGAACAGGCTCGTGACTGCGGTGGTCATGGATGCTCGTGGTATCTACGGATCGAAAAGCACCGAGCAGGCGGCGAAGTTCGGCGAAGGCGTGGTCAAGAGCCTCGGCAGCATGGAGAAACTGCTGGCGGACTGGCAGGCCATTCTGCCGGAAAGCCAGCGGGCCGGTTTCCAGAACCTTCTGCAGCGCTCGGCCGAATTCAAGGCGTTCCGGTCTGAGACGGTCCGGCTCGGGAGTGAGGTCGGCCCGGAGGCGGCAAACGAACAGGGCAACAACGAAGGCAACCGCAACAACAGAAAGGCATACCAGGCCGAGATCGATGCAATTGTCCAATCCGATCTGGCCGAGCTGCAGCGTGTGGATGCCAACCTCGACGATTTCAGCAGCACGATTATCTGGGTCGTCGGCGCGATCACGCTGCTCGGCGTGGGAGCCGGCGCGTCCTTCGGACTTTATCTCGGCCGCCGCCAGTTGAGCGGACCGATCATCGAGATTACCGACAGCATGAAGCGGGTCGCGGCAGGCGATTTCGTGACGGCCGTTCCGTCTGTCGGTCGGGCCGATGAGATCGGCGAGATGGCTGCCGCTGTCGAAGTCTTCAAGCGCAATGGTATCGAAGTTGCGCAGATGAACGAGCAGGAGAACGGCAGCCGTGCCCGCAGTGACGATCTGCGCATGCGGATGGAAACTGTCGTCGGCGCCGCGGTGGAAGGCGACTTCAGCAAGCGCATCGACAAGCAGTTCGGCGACGAGAGCCTGGACAATTTCGCCCGCAACGTCGACCAGCTCCTGGCGACCGTGGAAGCCGGTGTCAGCGAGACGGGACGCGTTGCCAAGTGTCTGGCGCAGGGAGACCTGACGCAATCCATGTCCGGCAATTTCCGCGGCGCATTTGCGGATCTGCAGTCCAACGTCAACGCTGCGGTCGAAAGCCTTTGCGAAGCGATGCAGAGTGTGCGGCAGAGCACGAGCACGATCAGCGGCGGCTCGAACGAGTTGAGCAGCGCCACCAACGACCTCTCCAAGCGCACGGAGCAGCAGGCTGCAGCGCTCGAGGAAACTTCGGCCGCTCTCGACCAGATCACCGCGGTCGTGCGCACGTCGACAGAACGTGCCCAGGAAGCGACCGTAATGGTGGGCGAGGCGAAGGAAAGTGCGGTTCAGTCCGGTGCCGTCGTCCGCAGCGCCGTCGAAGCCATGGGCCGCATCGAGCAGGCCTCCCGCGAGATCGCGCAGATCACCAACGTCATCGATGAAATCGCCTTCCAAACCAACCTCCTGGCGCTCAATGCCGGGGTCGAGGCGGCACGTGCTGGCGAGGCCGGCAAGGGCTTTGCCGTCGTTGCCCAGGAAGTGCGTGAGCTGGCTCAACGGTCGGCGGCGGCGGCCAAGGACATCAAGGGCCTGATCACCAAGTCGGGCGAGGAAGTCGCCGGCGGCGTGCGCTTCGTGCAGAAGACCGGCGAGTCGCTGTCCGAAATCGAAAGCAGGGTCCTGCGCATCAACGATCATATCCACTCCATCGCCCTGGCGGCGAAGGAACAGGCAACCGGTCTGCAGGAGGTCAATACCGCGATCAACCAGATGGATCAGGTGACCCAGCAGAATGCCGCCATGGTCGAGGAAACCTCGGCTGCCACGCAGAAGCTCTCGTCTGAAGCAAACAGCCTCTTCTCGATGGTGTCGCGGTTCGAGATCGGCAGTGGCGAGGCGCGCGCCGCCCAGCCTGCCGCACCGCGCCACGGCGCAGCTGCGCCCGTGCACGAGCGGATGCCTGCGGCAGCAAGGCCGGCACGTCCGGTCGCCGCCTCCGACCAGCGCCCCCGCGTCTCTCCGGCCCGTGCCATGACCGGCGCGATCGCCAAGGCGTTCGGGGTCGGCGGAGCAGCGGCATCCTCGGCTGCGGCCGAAGCGGACTGGGAAGAGTTCTGAGCCGCACAGGCATCAGCTTCAGGATCGACAGAAAGGGCCGGAGACATATCCGGCCCTTGTTTGTGCGCGGTGCAAAAACTGGTAAAAGAACCTGGGGCTTCTAAGTACATTGCTGCCGCGGATGTTCCGCCGCATCGAAGACCGGAGATCCGCATGAGCGGTGAAGCGCAAACAGAAACGGATGTCTTGTCGGCTCAAACTGGCCATGAGCCGATGCCGGGGCTGTTTCGCGGGCTTTCCGGGCGGCTTCTCTGGATGACGGTCGTCTTCGTGATGCTCGCGGAGGTCCTGATCTTCGCCCCCTCTGTCGCCGGCATGCGCATGAACTGGCTGCGCGATCGGCTCGATACCGCCGCGGCTGCCGGGATCGTCATCGATGGCCTGCAGCCTTCGGAACTGCCGCGCAGTGTCCAGGACGACACGCTCCTGGCGACAGGTGCCAAGGTCATCGCGCTTCGCAAGGACGGGACCTCCCGTCTGCTGGCGGCAGTGGACATCCCGCCGCAGGTGGACGACCAGTACGATCTTGCCGATGTGCCGCTTCTCGTCTCGATCCGCGATGCCATGGATACGCTCGTCTTCGGCGGCGGACGCATCATGCGCGTCTTCGGCCCTGTCGGCGAGAGCGACATGATCATCGAACTGGTGATGACCGACGACGCCCTGCGCCGGGACATGCTGCAGTATTCGCGCATGATGTTCACCCTCTCGCTGGTCATCTCCCTCATCACGGCTGTCCTCATCTTCCTTGCCATCAACCGGATGATGATCCGCCCGATCCGCAACCTGACACGCAACATGCAGCTCTTCTCGGAACGGCCGGAGGACCCGCAGCGGGTCTTTCAGGGCGGCGGCGCGAAGGGCGAACTTGCCGTTACCGGGCGCCATCTTTCCGCTATGCAGGTGGAGCTTCAGCGGACGCTGAAGCAGCAGAAGAACCTCGCCGATCTTGGTCTCGCGGTCTCCAAGATCAACCACGACATGCGCAACATCCTGGCCTCGGCGCAATTGATGTCGGACCGTCTCGTCGATGTCGATGACCCGATGGTGCGCAGCTTTGCTCCCAAGCTCCTGCGCACGATCGACCGGGCGGTGGGCTATACCAGCGAGGTTCTCTCCTATGGACAGGCCACGGAGGCGGCACCAAGGCGTCGCCGTGTCCGCTTCGCCGAACTCTGCCAGGATGTTCGCGAGATACTCGCGCTTGATGCGGACGGCGACATCGAGTTCGTCGAACAGATCGCGACGGATCTCGAAGTCGACGCCGATGGCGAACAGCTGTTTCGGATCATCCACAATATCTGCCGCAACTCCGCCCAGGCGCTCGCAGCCTTCCATCCTGACGATCCGGCGACCGTGCGGCGGATCACGGTCATGGCGCACCGCATCGGCAGCGTCGTCAGCATCACCATCGACGATACCGGCCCCGGCATGCCGCGCAAGGCGCGGGAAAATCTGTTTGCCGCCTTCCGCGGATCGGCGCGCTCCGGCGGTACGGGCCTCGGGCTGGCCATCGCCCGCGAGCTGGTCCTCGCTCATGGCGGCACGATTGCGCTGGTCGAAAAACCCGGGCCTGGAACCCAGTTCAGGATCGAAATTCCGGACCGGCCGGTGGAACTGGAGGACTATCGCGCCCGGGCGTGAGCGGAAACTCTCGTGTTTTCAGACCGTTCGGGTGAATTCACACGCAAATTTTGGATTGCCGTCGGAAAATCGCTTGCAATCGGAAAGCGGACGTTTTAGAGGATCGCCACGCAAGCGGCACCGTCGCCTTGCAGCACGCACCCGTAGCTCAGCTGGATAGAGCACCAGACTACGAATCTGGGGGTCGGACGTTCGAATCGTTCCGGGTGCGCCATTTCTCCCCAACCATCTACTGATATCGGGCATGGCGCGATGTGCGTTGCTAGCCAGCTGTCAGCTGCGCCGGAGAGCCTGCGGTCAAGCCGCCAGTCGCGATCTGCTCAGATGTCCTTGGCGAAAGAGGCGGGTGTCTCGACGTCGCCTTCCTTCAGCACCAGCGTCTTCATGCCTTCGTCCATTTCGGCGAGCGCGGATGGCGGTGCGAGGACGCCAGCATCCTGGAGTTCCATGAGCCGCGTTGCGCCGAAGACGTCGCCGTGCTGGGCCGCCAGGGCATACATTTCCGCAGCCTGCTGCAGGCTCGGCTCGATGCCTTCGCCGGTCTCCAGCATGATGCCGAGATTGACCATGGCATCGACATTGCCGCGCGATACCGCAATGTCATACCAGGCGATTGCCGTCTGATCGTCTGCGGGAACAAGCTTTCCCTCGTCATAGATGACAGCGATATTGAAAGCAGCCGTATCGTCACCGGCGGCGGCAGCCTTTTCAAGCCAGTAGAGCGCCTTTTCCGCATCCGGGGTGGTGCCGAGACCATCGCGATAGGCAACGCCGAGGTTGTAGGAGGCCAGGACGTTGCCGCTGTTGGCAGCTTCGCTGTACATCTTGAACTCGGCGTCCGCGTCACCGAGCCGACCCATCAACATGCCGAAATTCACCTTGGCGGCCGGGTAGTCGGCTGCGACCGCGGCCTCATAGGCGACGATGGCCTGATCGATGTCCTGCGCCTGATTGAGCGCGCGTCCGAGCTGATAGGCGAAACGCGGATTGCCGGTGGCGTCGAAGGCCAACCGGCAGGAGTCTACCGCCGCCACGTCGATGCTGTCGATCTCGACGGCACCATAGGCACGATTCCGCTGATTGTCGTTGGGGCTGCCGGCCAGGCGGTCGCAGTCTGCCTGCGCTGCAAGGAAGCCGCCGGCATCCATGCGGTTTTCGGCATTGGGGGCAGCCGTCATGCTCAGGAGGAACATGGCTGTGCCTGTGGCAAATGCAAAACCCCTGTTGACTTTCGAAATCCGGGATTTCATGGTTGGCTCCGATTCATATATTCTTCATTTGGATTAACGAACGCTCGAACCGGTAAGCGGTTCCTTGAGCGGTCGCTTCGCCTTTGCGCGCAACCCGCAATTGCCTTCACCTTTTCGCGAGCGTCTGAGGCTCTGCGGGCAATTGAACAGCCCGGCGGCGATTGTTCCCGCCCGGCCATTGATGCTATGCGAGGGCATCGATGACTGCGAAGGCATGCTCCCATGAAGACGTTGACCATCCGCCGCCCCGACGACTGGCATCTGCACCTGCGTGACGGTGACGTCCTGAAGGGCGTGATTGGCGATACCACCCGACATTTTGCCCGGGCCATCATCATGCCGAACCTTGTGCCGCCGGTGGTCACCACTGCGGACGCAGCCGCCTACCGGGAGCGAATCGTCTCCGCGGTTCCGGAGGGGGATCGCTTCGAGCCGCTGATGACGCTCTACCTGACGGAGGGCACGGATCCGGACGATGTCGCGGCTGGCAAGGAGAGCGGTCTCATCACCGCCGTAAAGCTCTACCCCGCGGGCGCGACCACCAATTCCAGCAGCGGCGTGCGCAACTTCGAAAATGCCATGCCGGTCCTGGAGCGGATGGCCGAGGTCGGTCTGCCGCTCTGCGTGCACGGCGAGGTGACCTCCGCCGACGTGGATATCTTCGATCGGGAGGCTGTCTTCATCGAGACGGTTCTGGATCCGCTGCGCAAGCGGCTGCCCGAGCTGAAGATTACCATGGAGCACGTCACCACCAAGGATGGCGTCGACTACATCATGGGTTCGTCCGGCAACCTTGCAGGCACCATCACCACCCATCACCTCATCATCAACCGCAATGCCATCCTCGTCGGCGGCATCCGCCCCCACTATTACTGCCTGCCCGTCGCCAAACGTGAAAGCCACCGCCTGGCGCTCCGGGCAGCGGCCACCTCCGGCGACCATCGTTTCTTCCTCGGCACCGATTCGGCGCCGCATGTGGACCCGCTGAAGGAATGCGGCTGCGGCTGCGCCGGAATCTACACGTCACCGAACACGATGAGCTGCCTTGCGCATGTCTTCGAACAGGACGATGCGCTGGACCGGCTTGAAGCGTTCACGTCGCTGAACGGTCCAGCCTGGTACGGCCTTGCGCCCAACGAGGAGAGGATGACGCTGGTGCGGGGGGATGTGCCGCTAAGCTATCCGCCGAAATGCGATACCGGATCCGGACCGATCACCGTGTTCGACCCGATGTTCCCGCTGTACTGGCGTGTGGGCGGCAGCTAGGAAATCGGCATCTCGACCAAGGTTTAGAGAACTGCGAGTGGAATTGTAACTTTCCTGCAAGAATCAGACTAGCCTGCTCCCCGACCTCTTCTGAGGGATCATCTGCAAGAGAAAGCCACGGGTCATGGTTGACTACCAGTCTCTCCTGCTCGCCCTTGGGGTGTCGGCGGCGTGCTTGATGGTGACGCTGTTCGGGACCTGGTTCTCCCGTCGCAGCGATTCCTTTCTCCTCACGCTCGTCATCGCGCTCTTCCTGACGATCGGCGGCATTGTCGCCTACAGCTTCTACACCGTGAAGGCCGGGCCGCTGGGCGCATCGGTCGCCTACACGCTCCTGATGGCCGGGTTCAGCACGATTTACAGTGCGGCACTCCAGTTCCGCACCGGCATGAGGCGGTGGCGAACGGCAGGCCTTCTGACGCTTGTCTGTGCGGCGCTGGGATTGCCGTTGATGCTGGGAGGGCTCGACGGGGTCGGTTTCATCGTGATGAATACGGCAACGGCAACGCTGCTTGTGGAAACGGCCAGGCAGTATTGGCTGGCGCGGCGCGAGGCGCCCGGCGCGCTGATGGGCATGGCGATCCTCTATGTCGCCAGCGGCGTTTCCTTTCTTCTGTGTGCGGCCGTTCTCATTGCGGAGCGCCAGTGGCGCCTCGGACATGCGCCGCAGAACTGGGCGGAAAATCTCAACATCGGCGTATGCATTGCCGGCATGACCGGCATTGGTGCCTTGTCTCTGGCGCTTCACCAGTGGCGCATGGCAGCGCACCACAAGCGCGAGTCCATGACCGATCCCCTGACAGGGCTGCTGAACCGTCGCGCGCTCTTTGAAGAACATCAGAACCGCCGCCTGTACCCTTCGACTGCCGTTGTCGTCTTCGACATCGACCGCTTCAAGTCGATCAACGACCAGTATGGACATGCGACCGGTGATGAAGTCCTGAGGACCTTTGCCAGGGAGCTTTCACGCGAAATCGACAGTCAGGCCACCGTGGCTCGCCTTGGTGGGGAAGAATTCGTCATGATCCTCGAAGATACCCAGGCGGGTCGCGCTGAAACAACAGCCAGGGACATCGCGGCCCGGTTTTCCCTGCAGGATTTCGTGGCCGGATCCGATGTCTTTCGCTGCACCTTCAGCGCCGGGGTGGCCATCGGTACCGAGGACGGCAGGCCGTTTGAAGAAGTTCTCGGGTCGGCAGATGATGCCATGTTCGCCGCCAAGCGTGCCGGCCGCAACCGCGTCGAATTCGCGCGGCATCTGCGCGAGGTGAACGCCGAAGAGGATCGCAACCGCGCGTGATGCCTCGGGCGCCGACCATCTGGCAAACCGGCGCACATGCTGCTATGGCGCTCGAAGGAACCGGGCATCTTTGAAGGAGCGGCAGCATGATCCAGACCACTTTTCCTGAGCGCAGCGTGATGGCCGAGCTGATGGCGAAGATGCTCTGGGAGATCAAGGCGGTCCATTTCGCCGCCGACAAGCCCTACAAGCTGTCGTCGGGCATGATGAGCCCCGTCTATATCGACTGCCGCAAGCTGATTTCCTATCCCCGCATCCGCTCGACGATCATGGATTTCGCCGCCGCGACGGCGATGCGCGACGCGGGCTTCGAGAAGTTCGATTGCGTTGCAGGGGGCGAGACCGCCGGCATTCCCTTTGCCGCATTCCTGGCCGAGCGGCTGGGCCTGCCGATGATCTACGTGCGCAAGGCGCCGAAGGGCCATGGCCGCAATGCCCAGATCGAGGGCCATATGCCGGAAGGCGCGCGGGTGCTCGTCATCGAGGACCTGACGACCGCCGGCGGCAGCATGTTCAAGTTCATCGACGCCATCCGCGAAGCGGGCGGCACGGTAGATCACGGCATCGCACTCTTCTTCTACGACATCTTTCCCGAAGCCCAGGCGCGCTTTGCCAAGGGCGAGGTGCAACTGCATCACATCGCCACCTGGCGGCACGTTCTGGCGGTCGCCCGCGCTGAAAAACTATTCGATGAGAAGACGCTCGCCGAGGTGGAGGCCTTCCTCGACGCGCCGCTCGCCTGGTCCGGGCGCAACGGCGGGGTTGCTGAGCTTTCGCTCTAGTCAATGGGCAAAAGCTCGCGTAATCGGATAGGCATCGTGTCTCTGGGAGGATCGTCATGATTGTATGTTGCGGTGAGGCTTTGATCGACATGCTGCCCCGCGAGACGACGCTGGGGGAGAAGGGATTTGCCCCCTACGCCGGCGGTGCCGTCTTCAATACGGCCATCGCGCTCGGCCGTCTGGGCCAGCCGACCGGCTTCTTCACCGGCCTTTCCGACGACATGATGGGCGACATCCTGCGCGACACGCTGGCCGCCAGCCACGTCGATTCCAGTTTCGCCGCGGTCTCGTCCCGTCCGACGACCATCGCCTTCGTCAAGCTGGTGGATGGCCAGGCGAGCTACGCCTTCTATGACGAGGGAACGGCCGGCCGGATGATCACCGAGGCCGATCTGCCTGTGCTGGGAGAAAGCTGCGAGGCGCTCCACTTCGGTGCCATCAGCCTCATCCCCGAACCCTGCGGCGGTACCTACGAGGCCCTGATGCGGCGTGAATTCCAGACGCGCGTCATTTCGTTCGATCCCAACATCCGCCCCGGTTTCATCAAGGACAAGCAGAAGCATCTCGACCGCGTCGCTCGCATGGCCGCGATGTCGGACATCATCAAGTTCTCCGACGAGGACCTGGACTGGTTCGGCCTGGAGGGCGATGACGATGCAAGGGCGGCCTATTGGCTGTCGCAGGGCGCCAGTCTGGTCGTGCTGACCCGCGGCGCCGAGGGTGCAACGGGCTATACGTCCCGCTTCAAGGTCTCTGTCCCGAGCGAGCGCGTGACCGTGGTCGATACCGTCGGCGCCGGCGACACCTTCGACGCCGGCATTCTGGCATCCTTCAAGATGCAGGATCTGTTGACCAAGGAGAAGATCGCCGCGCTCGACGAGAGTTCGGTCCGCCGGGCACTCGAACTGGGTGCCAGGGCCGCCGCCGTCACCGTCTCCCGCGCCGGCGCGAACCCGCCCTTCGCACACGAGATCGGGCTCTAAGGCCGGAGGCAGCCGATCTTGAAGATACGCATCATCAGCAGGATCGGTGCCGAAGGCCGGCGCAGCTTCCAGATTGAACAGATGCAGCGCCTCGGCCTGCAGTACGAATTCGTCGATGCCGTCGAGGCGGCGGAGTTGAGCGACGCCCACTGCCTGGAGGCGGCCCAGACTTGGCCAGGGCCGACGCTCCCGCAGGATATCGCCTGCTTTCAATCCCACCGGAAATCATGGGAAGAGGTTGTTGCCGACGGCGCCCTGTGCCTGATCCTCGAGGACGATGCCGTGCTTGCCGACACCATCTCCGTCGCACTGGCGGCGATCGAGGGGAAGCATCACGACTGGCGCCACGTCTATGATCTGGAGTTCACCCCGGAGCCTCACATCATCGCGGACACGCCGACCTGGAGCGACGAGCAAGGGTCCGTCTCCGCAAGTCGCATCTATCGCAATCGCGTCGGGCTGGCGGGTTATGTCATCGGCCCGGAGGCGGCCTCGCGTCTTCTTGCCGAAACGAAACGCTACCGCCTGATCGATTCCTACCTCTGGCAGCGTCACTGGCTGCACGGCCAGATGATCGAGCCGGCGCAGGTGGTCCAGATGCGGTTTTTCCCGGATACGCCGCAGGAGCCGGCATTTGTACGGAGTGACGAGCCGCGGACCTTCAAGCCGAAGACCGGGTTTCGCAACTTTCGCCTGCAGATGGCAATCGAGCTCGCCCGGGGCCGTTCGCTGCTGATGGCAGCCGGCCGCTCGACGCGCCGGCAGCCGCGGATCGACTGGTCAAGATTCGCCAGACGCTGAGCCGGCGAAAGGGCAGGGGGAGCAGCTCCCCCTGTTGCCGATCAGGCGCTTTTGCTGCGAAGCCGGGCAACGAGTCCCTGGGTCGAGCTGTCGTGTCCCTCGGCGCTTTCCGTCCCCTGCACGACCGGCAGCAGTCCGGTCGCCAGTTCCTTGCCCAGCTCCACGCCCCACTGGTCGAACGAGTTGATGCGGAAGAGCACGCCTTCCACGAAGACGCGGTGCTCGTAGAGCGCGATCAGGCGCCCGAGCGCAAACGGTGTCAGCTGGTCGTAGACGAAGGTGATCGAAGGGCGGTTGCCGGAGAAGACGCGATGCGGGGCGAGGAAGGCCGCCTGGCTCTCGTCCGTCCCCTTGGAGGTGAGCTGTGCCTTGGCCTCGTCAAGGCTGCGGCCCTTCATCAGCGCTTCCGACTGCGCCAGGCAGTTGGCGATCAGCAGTTCGTGCTGGTGGTGCAGCTTCGGCTCGAAGCCCTTGGTGGCGATCATGAACTCCGCCGGGATCACGGTCGTGCCCTGGTGGATGAGCTGGTAGAAGGCGTGCTGGCCGTTGGTGCCGGGCTCGCCCCAGACGACAGGCCCGGAATTACCCTCCACCGGTGTGCCGTCGACAGTCACGCCCTTGCCGTTCGATTCCATGTCGAGCTGCTGCAGATAGGCAGGGAAGCGCGACAGCCGCTGGTCGTAGGGCAGGATGGCCCGCGACGGGTAACCCAGAACATTGCGGTGGTAGAAGCCGATCAGGCCGAGCAGCATCGGCAGGTTTTCCCGCACCGGCGCCTCACGGAAATGCGTGTCCATGGCATGGGCGCCATCGAGGAAACGGCCGAAATTCTCAGCTCCGATCGCGATCATCAGCGGCAGGCCGATTGCCGACCAGATGGAATAGCGTCCACCCACCCAGTCCCAGAAGCCGAAGATCCGGTCGCTCTCGATCCCGAAGGCGGCGACCTTGTCGAGCGCCGTCGAAACGGCCGCGAAATGGTGCCTTACGGCATCCTCGCCCAGGGTATCGGCAATGAAGGCGCGCGCCGAGGCGGCATTTGTCATGGTCTCGATGGTGGTGAAGGTCTTGGAGGCGATGATGAAGAGCGTCGTCTCGGCATCGAGCGTCTTCAGCGTATCGGCGATATGGGCGCCGTCGACGTTGGAGACGAAGTGGGCGCGCGGGCCGTCGTGGAAGGGTGCCAGCGCCAGCGTTGCCATCACCGGGCCAAGGTCCGAGCCGCCGATGCCGATGTTGACGATGTCGGTGATCGCCTTGCCGGTCGCGCCCTGGAGTTCTCCGGACCGCACGCCCTCGGCAAAGCGTCCCGTGGCTGCAAGCACCGCGTTGACATCGGGCATGACGTCCTTGCCGTCGACCAGAACCGGCGTGTTGTCCCGGTTGCGCAGCGCCGTATGCAGCACCGCCCGCCCTTCGGTGAAGTTGATCGCTTCGCCGGCAAACATCGCGTCACGCTTGGCAGCGACACCGGCTTCCCCGGCAAGCCGCTCCAGGAGTTCCATGACCTGCTCGTTGACGCCGGTCTTGGAAAAATCCATCAGCAGGTCGCCGAGCGCCACGCTGTAATGCGCGAAGCGCTCCGGGTCGGCCGCGAATGCGGCGCGAAGATCGGTCGCATTCGTGGCGGCGGCGGTGTTCTTCAGATCTTTGACGATGGCCTGCATGGGGGTCCTCGTGGTCCGGGGGAGGGATGCACGGGAACCTATAAGCTTTCGGTGTCAAATCAAGCGGCGTATCGTGCCTGACTTCTAGCCGCGCAACTCCCGCCGCAGGATCTTCCCGACATTGGACTTCGGCAGCTCGGTGCGAAACTCGATCAGCCGTGGCCGCTTGTATCCCGTCAGGTTGGCAGCGCAGTGCTCGCGCAGATCCTCTTCCGTCAGATTGGGATCCTTCTTGACGACGAAGAGCTTCACCACTTCGCCGGAATGCCGGTCCGGAACGCCGATGGCGGCAGATTCGAGCACTCCGGGATGCATGGCCGCCACTTCTTCCACTTCGTTCGGATAGACGTTGAAGCCGGAGACGAGGATCATGTCCTTCTTGCGGTCGACGATCTTGGTATAGCCGCGGTCGTCCATGTAGCCCATGTCGCCGGAGCGGAAGAAGCCGTCCTCGGTCATCACCTTGGCGGTCTCGTCGGGGCGCTGCCAGTAGCCGGCCATGACCTGCGGCCCGCGGATGCAGATCTCCCCGACTTCGCCGAGCGGCAGCGCATTGCCTTCCTCGTCGCGAATGGAGATGTCCGTCGACGGCAGCGGCAGGCCGATCATGCCGGTGAATTCCTGCATGTCGAAGCGATTGGCGGTGGCCACCGGGGATGTCTCCGACAAGCCGTATCCCTCCGTGATCGCCGTTCCCGTCATGGCCTGCCAGCGCTCCGCGACCGGTCGCTGCACCGCCATGCCGCCGCCGAGCGCCAGGATCATGGACGAGAAGTCCACCTTGCCGAAGTCGGGATTGTTCATCAGCGCGTTGAAGAGCGTGTTGAGGCCCGGAAAGACATGCACCTTGTGCTGCTGCAGCTCCTTGACGAAGGCCGGGATATCGCGCGGATTGGCGATGAGGATGTTGTGTCCGCCCATGGCAATGCCCATCAGCGAGTTCACCGTCAGCGCGAAGATATGATAGAGCGGCAGCGCGCAGACGAACGTCAGAATCTCGGGCCGCTGCCGGTTTTCGAAGGCGGCGTCGAGCCACATCGAGATCTGCATCTTGTTGGAGATGAGGTTCGCATGTGTCAGCGCCGCGCCCTTGGATATGCCGGTCGTTCCGCCGGTATACTGGAGGAACGCGATGTCGTCGCTGGCAATGTCCACCGGCTTCAGCGTCTGGTGCTTGCCTTCCGAGAGAACCGTCTTGAAGGTCGCGGCCGAAGGGATTGACCAGGCGGGAACCAGCTTCTTGACCTTGCGCACGACGAGGTTGACGACATGGCCCTTGACGCCGAGCATGTCGCCCATTGCCGTCACGACGATGTGCTTAAGCCCTACCTGCGCTGCAACCTGCTGCACCGTGTGCGCGAAATTCTCCAGCACGAAGATCGCTTTTGCGCCGGAGTCCTTCAGCTGGTGCTCGAGCTCGCGCGGCGTATAGAGCGGATTGACGTTGACCACCACCAGCCCTGCGCGCAGGATTCCGTAGGTCACGACCGGATTCTGCAGCACATTCGGCATCATCACCGCGACGCGGTCGCCTTTCGCCAGCCCCTGTGCCTGAAGCCAGGCGCCGACCTTGCGGGACTCGGCCTCCAGGTCGCGGTAGGTCATGGCGCGGCCCATGCTGGAGAAGGCGATGCGCGGCAGATACTCCACGCAGCAGCTCTCAAACAGGTGAACGAGCGACGTATAGGCGAGCGGCGGTATCTCCGCCGCCACCGATGGCGGGTAGGAAGCAAGCCACACCTTGTCTTGTCGGTTGCCTTCGCGCGCGTGCAGTTCGTTCATCGGGGCCTCCTCTTCCCTTTTCTTGTCCCGGGATCGACCTGGCGCAAAGTCCTCCACTCTGCGGCAGAGCGTGACTATGCCACGGGCCCCGGTTCAGGCCAATCTCCATTGGTTTTTGGTATATAACCTTGACGTAAACGTCAACGGGAACGAAGCGCCGGGGCTCGAGTTGTTTCCAGGTACACCAAACGAACCACAAGGAGGTACGTGATGTTGCACCAGGAACCGCGCGCAGGGCAGGATCCCTATGTGAAGGACACGCCCTCGTTGATTGCCAGCGACAAGGTGGAAGGCACGCGCGTCTACGGCGCCGACGGCCAGCATATCGGTTCGATCGCCCGCGTCCTTCTGGAGAAACGCGGCGGCCGCGTCGCCTATGCCGTATTGAGCTTCGGCGGCTTCATGGGGATCGGCGATGACTACTATCCCCTGCCTTGGGAAAAGCTGACGTACGATGAGGAACTCGACGGTTACCGCATCGACCTGACCAAGGATCAGATCACCGGCGCGCCGCGCTACAACGATCTGGAAGATGATAGCTGGTATCAGGACAAGGGCCGGACGATCTACGACTACTACGGCGTTCCGCCTTACTGGATGTAGGCTTAACATCTGAACCGTTTTTTGCAGGAGGCTCCGCGGCGCGGGGCCTCTTTTCATTTGTTTAATGCCTTGGTGCCAATCATGGCCGCCGCCACCATCCAGGTGGTGCCCATGAGGAACCGATGCTGGAACAGCTGGACAAGGCGGGAGTGCGTGATCTCGAGCGCGAGGATCTCCCCGCCGTCGCAAAACTGTTCCAGAAGACCTTCCGCAAGGTCGACACGCTGCCGTCCTCCCTGGTGCCCTACCTGGGCACCGTTTTCCTCGATCATCCCTGGGCCGATGCCGATATCCGCTCGAAGGTCCTCGTCGGTCCGGCAGGCAAGGTCGAAGGCTTCATCGGCGTCTTTCCCATGCGACTTGAATGGGAGGGCCGATCTCTGCGTGCGGCCTTCGCGGGCTCCATGATGGTGGAAGGTCACGAGCGAAACCCGCTGGCGGGCGCCCGACTGCTGCGCGCCTTTCTGGCCGGCCCGCAGGACATCTCGTTGACGGAAACGGCCAATGCCGTGACGCTTGGCATGTGGCAGAAACTCTCCCTGCATCCCGATCTCGGCTACAGCCTCAACTGGCTGCGCATCTTCCGCCCGGCAGAAGCGGCGGTGAATGTCATGGAGACGGTCTCCGGCGTTGCGCGCGTTCTGCGGCCTATCGGTTCATTCGCCGATCTGGTGGTGGAGAGGTCAGGTCTCTCGACCCTGCGCGCGCCTGTCTCGCCCGCTCGTCGTGTCCAGTTCCGGGACGCGACACGGGAGGAGTTCCGTGATGCCGTTCTGACGCTGAAGGATACGTTTCCGCTGCGGCCGCAATGGGACCGCCAGTGGCTGGACTGGCTGCTCGATCATGCCGCACAGAAACGAAATTTCGGCAAGGTGGCCTGGCGCGTCGGCCTCTCGCGCAACGGTGAGCTTGCCGGATGCTATGGCTATTTCGGCCGGCCCAGGGGTATCGGCCGGCTTCTGCAGGCGCTCTGCGCACCGGCGGTTGCGGGCGAGCTGGTCGATGATCTGTTCGCGCATGCGGATCAAAGCGGTTGCGCCGGGCTGCGGGGGGCGGGTCATCCCTGGCTGACGCCGGACCTGCTGACGCGAAGGACGGCCTTCTTCGGGCGGACCTACTATCTCGCCCACGCCAGGGACAAGGCACTGCTGCAACCGATCCAGTCCGGCCAGGCCCTGATCACGGGCCTCGCCGGCGAAAACTGGATGAGGCTGATCGGCGACAGTTTCGACTGACCGGCCCTGCGCCTCGAGACCTCAATCCAGCATCGTCGCCGGCATGGCGTGCAGATATTCGGCCACTTTCCGCTTCGAGGCTATATTGCGCCACACGGCATCCACCTGATCTGCCGTCAGCCCGGCCGCGTCGCCGACGGCCTCCCGGTCGATGCCGTTGTCGAGGCCGTAGAGGCAGATATCCATGCGGTCGTAGGGCAGCGAGAAATAATACTCGTCCTGCCCCTGCGGCAGCGACCATGTGTCCGTCGTCGGCGGCCGCCGGCAGATCTCCTCCGGCACGCCGAGCGCCGCCGCCAGCTGGTAGACCTGCGTCTTGTAGAGATGCGCGATCGGCTTGAAGTCGGCCGCGCCATCGCCGTTCTTGACGAAGAAGCCCTGGTCGTATTCCAGCCGGTTCGGCGTTCCCGCGACCGCAAAGTTCAGCCGGTCCGCGTGGTAGTATTCGATCTGCTTGCGGGTGCGCTGCTTCATGTTGGCGGCGGCAATCATTCCGAGATAGACCTCGAGCGGCATGCGGTGCCGGCTCTGTTCGCCGGACGGCGGAGCAACGACCAGCCAGGAGATATTGTAGCCGCGGCTCGACAGCGCATTCTCCAGCACCACCTTGCAACCCCAGCCTTCGCCGAACTCCGGCACGATCTGGCGGATGAAGCCATCCCGCCGGGTGTAGCAGCCCATAGCTGCAAGAGAAGGGCCTATGTCTTCCAGCACCGTCTCGACGCCGGTGGCCTCCGCGAGCGCGCGACCGAGCCGCAGGCTCTCCGGATCGGAATCATGTTCCGGCATGAAGATGCCGGTGACCTTGCCCGGCCCCAGCGCCCGGGCGCAGAGCGCCGCCGTGACGCTGGAATCGATGCCGCCGGAAAGGCCGAGCACGACGCCCCGCTTGCGCAGGTCCTTGTTCACGGTTTCGCGGATCCAGCCGCAGATGCGCTCGATCTCGGCCTCCGTGTCGAGGTGCAAGCTGGCAGCGGAGAATGTCGCAGCCTTCGCGGCAGTCATCATGCTCGGGGTCATAGGGCATTCTCCAGTTGTGGTTCGGTCTCGGCGCCGGCGCTCAGTCTGATCTTTCCGGTCGTGGTCTTCGGCAGCGCGTCGCGAAACTCGACGCTCTTGGGCACCATGTAGTCTTCCAGCTGGCCGGCGCAGTGTCGGATGATATCCTTTTCCGACAGGCGCGCACCCGGTTCGAGTGCCACATAGGCGCGAACCACCTGGCCAAAGATCGGATCGTCGACGCCGGCGACGGCCGCCTCGCGGATGCCGGGAAGGGCGTAGAGCACCCTTTCGACCTCCTGCGGGCTAACCTTCTCGCCGCGCGTCTTGATGATGTCGTCCTTGCGGCTGACGAAATGGAGAAAGCCCTCGGCATCCACATGGAAGAGATCGCCGGTGCGCAGGCGTCGTCCATGCTTCGTCACCTCGAGCGTCGCCTGGGAAGACCGGTCATCACCCCAGTAGCCGCCCATGACATGCGGCCCTTCGACCACCAGTTCGCCGATTGTCCCCGGTTCAGCCGGTTCGCCTGTTTCGTCGACTACATAGGCCCGGGTGCCCGGAATGGCGACGCCCACGGAGGTCGGCCGTCCGGCAAGTTCCCCTGCCGGCAGAAAGCTCACCCGCAGGCATTCGGTCTGGCCGTACATCACGACGATCTTCGTCTCGGGAAGGAGCGCCTGCAATCGGCCGGAAAGCGCCGGCGGCAGGGCGGCTGCGGCGCTGGTGACATAGCGGAGTTTTGGCAGGAAGCCGGGCTCCAGGTCCTTCATGCCGCCAAGCAGTGCGGCCATGGCCGGCACCATGGGGAAGCCGGTTGCCTCTTCCTCGGCCAGACGATCGACGATCTTGCGCGGGAAGGCAAAACTCTTCTCCAGCACCAGCGTCCCGCCGATGGAAGCCATCGTCACCATCTGCGTGATCCCGTACCCGAACGAAAGCGGCAGGACGCTCAACACGACGTCGTCCGCAGTGTTCTCCAGATAGCCCAGGATCGACTGGCAGGCGGCATCGACATTGGCATGGCTGAGCATCACCCCCTTGGGGCGGCCGGTCGAACCGGAGGTATGGATCAGCAGGGCAAGCTCGCTATCGTCGGCAATCACCGGCAGCACGTCCACGGCGTCCACGGCGACAAGACGTTCGAAACGCAGGATGTCCTGGGCGGCGTCCTCAGGCAGATGCGCGGCAATGATCACCGGTCTGGTGTCGGCGATGGCGACGGCTGCCAGGAGAGTGGGAAGCCCCCGCGCGTGGAGGATCATCGCCGTCGGTTCGATATTCGTCAGAATCGCCGCAAGCTTTTCCGCCTTCATCGTCGGATAGAGGGGGCAGGCGACGGCGCCCGCCTTCCAGGTCGCAAGGAAGCTCACAACCGCCTCGGCATCATTGTCCAGGAGCAGGACAACCCGTGATCCTGGCTCGACCCCGGACCGGATCAGCGCCGCGGCCAGTCGGTCCGATTGGGCATCGAGGTCCGCATAGCTCAGCCGGCGTCCGCCGGCGACAAGCGCCGTCTTTGCGGGAAAATGCCTGACGCTGTCGCGGAACCGGGCCTCGATGCGCATCGCGGGTCGTCAGGCCGCGACCGGCAGCTTCCGCGCCAGGTAGCCCGTCATGTTGTCGATGCTGTCCAGGTTTTCCGGGACGATGTCCTCGTCGGCGATGCTAATGCCGTAGGTCGCCTCCAGATAGGCGATCAGTTCCAGAACCCCGGTGGAGTCGATCACACCGCTGTCGAGCAGCGACTGGCTGTCGGCAATCTCGGCGTCGGCGCGGAAAAGGAAATTTTCGGCGATGAATTCGCGGACATTCGCACGGAATCTTTGGGCCATGATGGCTGCTCCCCATTCGGATAGTCGGACGAGCCTTCCGCGTTCGGCAGTGCGACGCCCGTCATTGGACGGAAACCATGGCACGGGCGGCTGAATCTTTTGCTAAAGGCGATCGTAAAGACTTTCCAAAGCAGGCATCGATTGCACCTCCCGCACGTTCTAGCCTCGCTTCACAAGATGAAATCCTTTGGTAAGCAGGAGAGATCGAATGGCCAAAGGCGTCCACAGACGTCAGTTTTCCCAGGTCGGCCGGGTCAGGGCAGCATGAAGATCGCGACCTTCAACGTCAATGGCGTCAACGGACGGCTGGATATCCTGCTTCGCTGGCTCCGGGAGGCGAGCCCGGACGTCGTCTGCCTGCAGGAGTTGAAGGCGCCGGACGCCAAATTCCCCTATCGCGAGATCGAAAGGGCCGGATACGGCGCCGTCTGGCACGGCCAGAAGAGCTGGAACGGTGTCGCGATCCTCGCCCGTGATGCCGATCCGATCGAGACGCGGCGCGGGCTGGGCGGCAATCCGGATGACAGCCACAGCCGCTATATCGAGGCGGCGGTGCAGGGCGTCCTGATCGGCTGCCTCTATGCGCCGAACGGCAATCCCGCACCCGGGCCGAAGTTCGACTACAAGCTGTCCTGGTACCAGCGCTTCCTGGCGCATGCGGAAGACCTTTTGGCGACAGGCGCACCCGTCGTTCTCGCGGGCGATTACAACATCATGCCGACGGATCTCGATGTCTATGCGCCAAAACGCTGGCAGGACGATGCGCTGTTTCGCCCCGAAGTGCGGGCGCTCTATGCCGGTCTGATCGCCCAGGGCTGGATGGACGCAATCCGGCAGCTCCACCCGGACGAGACGATCTACACCTTCTGGGATTACGTCCGGAACGCCTGGGGCCGCAATGCGGGGCTGCGGCTCGACCACCTGCTTCTGAGCCCGTCGATCTCCGGCCGGCTCACGCGTGCTGAGGTGGATCGGGAGGTGAGGGGCTGGGAGCATGCCAGCGACCACGCGCCGGCCTGGATCGAACTCGCCGACGCCTGACCATGGCGCAAAGCGGGCAGCCCACGCCGCCCGCTTGCTCTGTCTCAGACCGCCGCGCGCTTGTCGCGCCGGCCAAGCCGCTCCAGCAGATAATCCACCTCCGCCCGCGCCGTCGCAGACAATGCCATGCCCGGCTTGCGCTGCGCGTCCGAGGCGATGACGCCGCGCCGCATCAGCACGTGCTTGCGCACAGCAAGCCCGATGCCGAGCTGCTGCTCGTAGCGGATCAGCGGCAGGTGCGCGTCGAAGAGGTCGTGCGCCTCCTCGCGCTTGCCTTGAGCAAAGAGATCGACCAGCTCCACCAGGATGTCCGGGAAGCCGTAGCCGGTCATGGCGC